>CAZTWM010000088.1:0-5349 GCA_964617935.1 uncultured Thermoplasmatales archaeon
CCCCAAATATAAAATAAGGAGAGTTTTTAAATATCGCGGAATTTGTGGAGAATCTTGGATTTTTTGGGTTGTAATATCCAAAATTGTTTCACATTTTGTTTTTTGGAGTAAGAAAGTTAAAAAGAAAGAAGATAAAAGGGATCATGCAAGAGGTATAACTACAAAAAGAGTCTATCAGATACAGCAATTTTATAAGGAAAATAGATGAGAAAATAAAGGGATAATTTGTACAGCCTATGGTAAATACAAGCCAATCCCATTATGCTCGAAAGGATGGAAAGAGATGATGGCATCCATATTCCTTATAACGCAATTTCTTTATGACAAGGAGATTGGAAACAATCAAGGGAAATGGACAATACAAGTAGGTTAATTACATGTTATGGAGTATTTGTTCACCAACTACTGAAGAAACCCATTTCATTTATTCTACAGAGAAAAAATGTAAAACATAAATTCAAAAAGTTTCTTGAAATAAATGGAATAAGACATGTTGTAGCAAGAATAAACCATCATCAAATAATGAAAGATAGATGGTTTGGTTACTTGAGCAGAAAATACATTTATTCAATAGAGGAATTTGGGTTGGGAAGGAGGTGATCATTTGAATTGTGAAATTAATTCGGGATACTCCACTCCATATGACACCACCGAAATATTTAAAAATCCCCTATATATTTATATACTGGAGGGGTCGGGGATGCAGAAAGAAGAATTGATCCAGTTGCATGCTCTGCTGCTGCAGATAAAAAACGAGTTGGAGAAGCAACTGGGAGGAAAGAATGGTGCATTTAGAGAGTACGAGAAACTCGGAATATATCCCTACCACATCCATAAGTCAAAGAGTGCACATAAAAAGGCAATATTTGTGCTTGGAAAAGAGATAGCGAGGGTGTTTTCTTATGACAGATTCTCCGAAATGGGGAGAGTTGCCCAGAGATTCGAGAGACTAATCGCAAAGGTTTAAATAGAAGCAAAACTTTAGATTGCATGAGATACGGGATAGCGTTGCTCGTAACGGCATTGGTAGTTTTGAGTGGGTTTAATTTCAAAGTATCTTCAGAGGATAATTCGTTTCAGATAATTACGGAGGGAAACTACGATATCATATACATGGAAAATGCAAGTTTAACCCACAAAACGGGCTACCCAATGCTACCCTATAAAACAAAAACGTATACATTTCCTCTTGGAACCAGAATAAAGGATGTGAAGGTTGTTGCAAGGAACGTCCAAAAAATAAAACTGGATAAAAAGATAGCGCCTTCTCCTCCACCTGTTCCCATGGGTGGAGAAAATGTGGATTATGGAGCAGAGGAAGGGAGCATATATTCCACGGATACCTTTTATCCTTATTCATGGTATGATTACACCATGAAAGGAGGCATAAAAGATGGTGTGCGCCTCCTTTTCCTTACCATCCATTTATATCCCGTAAGATATAATGCTGTAAAAAATGAAGCAATGTATGCGAAAAATTTTCGGGTGAAAATTGATTATGACGTGAAGGCTTCTCTCTCACCTACCAGCTCATATGACTTATTAATCATTGCCCCTGATGAATGGATTGATGAATTGCAAACATTGAAAGAGCATAAGGAAAGTCATGGAGTAAGAACTTTGATGGAAGGATTGAATGAAATATATGGAAAATACTCCGGGAGGGATGAGGCGGAGAGCATCAAATATGCCATCAAAGATGACATTGAGAAGTATGGCATAAAATATGTATTACTTGTGGGAGATGCCAACAAAATGCCAGTGAGATATTCCTATGTCTATGATGGAGAAGAAGCAAAGTTTGCCAGCGATTTGTATTATGCGGACATATATGATTCAGAGGGAAAATTCAGCAGCTGGGACACCAACGATAATAAATACTTTGGGGAATACAACCATAATGGGCAGAGAGATGATGTGGATGGCTACCCCGATGTCTATGTGGGCAGAATTGCCTGCGGTACAGATACTGAATTAAAGAATGTACTCAATAAAATAATAAGTTATGAAAACATAGCTTCTGGCACACAATGGGTGAAAAGGGCGGCGGCGTTTGGGGGAGACACCCATGAGGACAATAAAGGTGTTTATGAAGGGGAATTGATTAAAGAGAAGGCTTTTTCATACCTTTCCTCTTTTGACAGGGAATATTTTTTCACATCCGATGGCACTTTAAGCAAATCATCCATAAAGAGTCAGTTCAATGAAGGAGGAGGAATATTTAACTTTGAGGGGCATGGAAATAGAGTGAGCTGGGCAACCCATCCTCCAAAAGAATTTGATACATGGATAGGATTTGATATAACAGATGTGGCATCCTTTTCAAACAAAGAAAAAACTCCTGTGGTAATCATAAGTGCATGTGATACGGGGCAATTCGACAAAGGCGCATGCCTTGCCTGGCAACTGGTTAAGAAAAGCAGTGGAGGAAGCATAGCCACCCTCGCCGCCTCCGCCCTTTCATGGGGGTATACCGGGAAATATGCGCCCAGCGGGCTCTCAGGCTATATGGATGTTCTTCTATGTAAAAACTTCAAGATGGGTTCATCTCTTGGAGAAATGTGGGGGGATTCCATAGGCAACTATATCACATATCAGAGGATGGATAGTGCATTTCACTACAAAACCATAGAGGAATGGACTCTATTTGGAGATCCAAGTTTGAAGATCGGGGGTTATTCCACAACCTCTCCAGTTGTCTATTTGGACAAGCCAAATGATGGATACCTCTATTTTGTTAACAGAGAGATAATGCCCACTCCTTTTGGAAGAACGGTTATAATTGGGAAAATCACCATTGAAGTGGCTGCTTATAATGTGGAGAGGGTGGAATTTTATGTGGATGGAAAATTGAAGTATACAGATGAAGAAAAGCCCTATGAATGGTTATGGAATGAATTTGCCTTTGGCTCTCATGAAATAAAAATTGTTGGATATGGAAAAGGAGAGGAAAGGGAAGTGGTGAAGGACGTAATCATATTCAATTTATGAAGGAAAAAATCACTGTGGTGGGTCATGTTGCCTATGATTATATATTTAGTGTGGAAAAACATCCTTCCATGGATTCCTCAACATATATAAAAAACTGGAAAAAGTGTTATGGAGGAGGGGCTGCCAATATATCGGTGGGGCTGGCATCTCTGGGCAAAAAGAGTATCCTTTACACCATGGCAGGGAAAGATTTTAAGAGATATGAAAACTATCTGAAAAAAAGGAGTGTGGAGGTGAGGGCGGGGAGGAGTAAAAAGAGGATGGCAAGGGCATTTATATTCAATGATTCCAGGGGGCAGAAAACATATTTTTTCTGGGGTGCCTCCGAGGATATGGAAAGAATGAAGGGAATAAAAAGTAAATATCTCCACATAGCACCATGTCATCCACTGCTTGCCCTAAAAATGGCTGAAAAGGCAGAATTTTTCGCCTTTGAACCGGGGCAGGATATAAAAAAGTATGATGAAAGTGTTTTGTCGTACATCATTGAAAAGGCAAATATAATTTTCTGCAATGAAACTGAAATAAGACAGATGGAAAAGATGGTCCACCTTAAGGGAAAAAATGTGATAATAACCCTTGGTGGAAGAGGGAGCAGAATATATGGAAAGGGCATTCGCATCCCTGCCGCAAAACCCCGCCGCATGGCGGATGCCACAGGAGCAGGGGATGCCTACAAGGCGGGGTTCTGGTATTCATTTCTGGAAGGAAACGACATTGAGGAATGCTGTAAATATGGCTCCACCCTCGCCTCCTTTGTTGTGGAAAAGGTGGGTGCCCAAAACTTCCCCTCCTTTGAGGAATTCATGGAAAGATATGAAAGGAATTTTGGGTGATTATGCAGCCGTCACCATTTTTATGGACAACACTCCTCCCATTCCCTGAAGTTTGCTGAAAAGTTCCTTTATCTTCTTTGCATTTCCTGTAACTGCTATTATTTCCAGACAGTTTTCTTTTGTTAAATGGATGTGCATGCTGGCGTTTATTACGTCATTATAATCATGCTGTATGTCTGTGAGGACATCATTTATCCTACCATGATGGTTGTAGGTTATTAAAATGGCACCTGCTATTCTCCCCCTCATTTTTCTCCATTTATGGGAAACAGTGTAATCATGCAATGCCATGGAGATTGCATGGCTTCTATTTTTGAAGCCCATTTCTTTGGATGTTTCCTCAAATTTTTTGAATGTATCCTCGGGAACTGTAAAACTCACCCTTATCCTTTTCATGAAATTATAACAGGATGGAATAAAAAAGATTGTGGAAAATTTATAACTTGTCGGAGGATATCAAAAAGATGGTTTCATGGAATGATATGAGGAGGTTAAAGTCATTTCTGCCACTTATAGGTATAATCCTTTTCATTTATATCCTGAAAGAGGTTGGCCTGGATAATTTATATCGTGCTCTTTCAGGCATGAACATGCTTTTGCTCATACTTTCCCTATCCATTTTTATTCCCCGTGTTCTCATAAGCACATATAAATGGAAGATGATAGCAGAAAAACAGGATATTAATGTGAAATTCCTGAAAATGGTTAAAATAAATTTAATAGGGCTTTTTTATGGCACTGTCACCCCTCTATGGCTTGGAGACTGGGTGAGAATTTTTTACCTCAAGGAGGAGAGTTCCTGTCCTCTCGGCAGGTGTGCATCCAACGTTATCATAGACCAGCTCATTGAGTTCTTCTCCCTTTTTGTTCTCTCCATTTTTGGCTCCTTTATACTCCTGAAAAAATTCCCCAGTTTATTTTTTATGGTTTTCCTCTTCTTCATTTTCCTGCTTGCCGTGGCAATATTCTTTATGGAAAAGAAAAGGAGCAAAAGAATACTGGGGGTAATATACAAATACATCATCCCCTCCAGACTTAAAGAATTCATGGCAAATGAATTTCAGTATTTTTATGAGAATATCCCTCCCCTCTCATATCTCATAAAACCTCTGGTGGTTGAAATATTCAGTTATCTCCTCTTTTTCACACAGATATATATTGTTGCTCTTTCCCTTTCTCTTTCCATACCCTACATTCATTTTGTTCTTATATACCCCATTTCCTCCCTCATTGGAATGATACCCATCACCATAAGCGGTTTTGGAACAAGAGAAGGGGCATTGATAAATCTGCTTTCAATATATGGGGTGGCGAAGGAAAATGCCGTTGCTTTATCCATAACAGGATATTTCATAACCATTTTCATCCCCGCCATGATTGGAGGATTGTTGTCCATATTCTATTCTCCCTCCACAAAAAATAAAATGCAGGATGGCATTAGCCATTAAGGGGGCCCGTGGGGTAGCCTGGCATCCTTGTGGCTTCGGGAGCCATTGACCCGAGTTCAAATCTCGGCGGGCCC
>CAZTWM010000089.1:0-5302 GCA_964617935.1 uncultured Thermoplasmatales archaeon
TTGGACTTGCTCCAGGGCGGGGGCCGTTTCACCATATCCTGCAGCAACGTCATCCTCAGGGAATCATCCTCGCTGCAGGCTGTGGCGTTTCTGCGCCCTCCGTCGGGGCTCTCGCCCCGGTTTTTACACCCCTGGCTCAGGAACGAGGGGGGAATTTCCTCAGTTCTGGCAGGCAGAACCGTGAGCCGCCCACCCACTCCCGGCTCCATTTAAATTATATGCACTCTTTATAAAGATTTTCGCCCTTACAATTATGGAGGAGTTGAAAAAGGCGGCTGCAAAAGAGGCTGTGAAAAGAGTTAGGGATGGAATGGTGGTGGGGCTTGGCACAGGTTCCACTGCAAAATATGCCATTATGGAAATTGGAAGGATGGTGAGGGATGGCATGGAAATCATAGGTATAGCAACTTCTGTGGAGAGTGAAAAACTTGCCATGATGGAGGGAATAAAGGTGGAGGATATAAATGAATATGAGGTGATTGACATAACCATAGATGGGGCTGACCAGGTTGATGCCAATCTTAACTTAATAAAGGGGGGTGGAGGGGCTTTACTGAGGGAAAAGATTGTTGCATCATGCAGCAGAAGGGAGGTGATAGTGGTGGATGAAAGGAAAATGGTGGAAAAATTTTCATTTCCTCTGCCCGTAGAGGTGGTGAAATTTGGATGGAAAAGGACAATGGATAAACTTCTCCACCTCAATCTCAATCCACAGATAAGGCATGGATTTATTACGGATAATGGAAATTACATTCTGGATTGCCACTATGAAAAAATCGATGATTTGGAAGAATTGAATGAGAGAATAAACAATATTCCTGGAGTGGTTGAAAATGGTCTCTTTATAAAAATGGCTGATGAAGTTATTATAGGAACGAAGGAAGGGGTAAAAATAATGGAAAGATTATAAAAATGTGCCATGATATGATTTAGATGGAAATTGATGAAATCCTTCCCAGAAAGTACATGATTCTCTTGGAAATTGCAGGAGGTGATTATCGCACTCTCGATCAGATTGCGGAAAAGGTTGGAATAACAAAGCAGGGAGTTCATGAATATATGAAAAGGATGAGGGAGGAGGGCTTAATCGAAACGTCAGGGGGACAATATAGAGTTACCATGAGAGGTGTTGAAAAAATTTTTTCATATCTCAATAATCTGGATAAATATCTGAAGGAAAAAAAGGAAAAACTGAATATGATGGAATACTCCGCAGCCATTGCAGGAGAGGATATAAAGAAGGGAGAGAAGGTGTATTTATTCATGGAAAAGGGGCATTTGCACGCATATAAGAGGAGGAGGGGGGAAGCAAAAGCCATTGCAGCAGAAAATGCACTTAAAGGAGAGGATGTTGCCATCAAAAACATTACGGGACTGATAAAACTTTCTCCAGGGAAAATCCATCTCTTTCCCCTACCTTCCATAAAAGATGGGGGGAGCAAAAGAGTTGATATGGAGAAATTGAAAAAGATTATGGAAGGAATAGAGGCAGATAAAAGAGGGGCGATGGATGTTGTGGGAAAAACGGTGCTGAAGAAGATGAATTTAAAGGAAGATTTTGAATTCTGTGCCATCCATACAGCCATTGAAATGGCTCAGAGAGGATTGAATGTCATCCTTATGGGAGAGGGAAAGGAGATAAAATATGCCATCTCAAAGATAGAAGAATATAACCGCAATGCCATTGAAGAAATAGAATATGAGGTTCATGATTTCAGTAGCTGAAAACATCCTCAGCCTTCATTATCTCTCTCAGTAAAGAAGTGGCATAACAGCCACGGGGAAGAAAAAAATTGAGATGTAAATTACTTCCATCAAAATCCCATTTTATTTTTTTCAGTGGAACAATCATAACCCTCCTCATCCCTTTACCCTCCAGTTGGGGCATATGCTGGATTTTGAATTCCTTTTCCTCCACACCCTCTGCTTCTATCACTTCCTGCTCTATTTCCCCCATTATTCCTCCTGCCTTCATCATGTTATGTCCTACTATGGCTGCCGATGGAAAGCATTTATTCTTTTTTATTCTCCTGTTTATTTTCTCCATATTGCTTTCATTAACCCTTATCCCCTCATAACTCTGTATCACCATGCCCCTGTCCCATGGTATTATTATATCTCCAGGCATTGCCTCATCTATGGGAAATCCCATTTTTATCCTCTGAGAAAGTATTTTGTTGAACAAATACGCTTGATAGGCATGCACAAAAAGTTTTAGAAGATTCCTCGGAAGCAGGAGAAGAGCATTTTCCCACTCTCCTGGATGGGAGACGAGATATTCAATCATTCTTCTTTCAAAAACAAGTTTTTTTGGATAAATTTTCAATGCCTCTTCAAAATCTCGGGTTTCCTCAAGGAATTTCCTTGCCTCATAACTTTCTTCATCCTCCCCCTTTATTGGATTTGCCACATACGTCATCACAGCCTTTTCCATCTCATTTTTTATTATATGTTTTCCAACAACATGGGTTATGGGTCTTGCTATTCCGAAGCGTTGCACTCCAAAAAAATTTGGCATATATCCAATGCTCTCCACTTCCTCCATTATTTTTTTTACCTTTTCTCCATCAACATCCCTTACCACTATGTGAAATCTGTTGCCAATGAGTTTGCCTGAATACACTGGTTTTGATGATTTGTATAACACCTCCACCTCCACATCAGACAGGCGGAGGGAGGCAAGCCTTTTAATATCCACTGGGAAGGACATTATCTGGATGGTGATGGCACGTTTATCCTTGATTCCCGCATATCCTATGGAATTGGGAGATACACCGAGTTTGTGAGCCATTATTTCAATAAGGCGGTTGGTTTCCCAGTTTCTGGATTTAATTCTTGCTATAACATATCTGCCATTGGAAGGAGGAGGATATGTGGAAACTTCTTCAACAATAAAGTCCTCCGGCTCCTTCTTTATCTTCCCTCCAACACCCTCTGATGATGTTATGAAAACATCTATGCCTATCTGTTCCTGCATTACTCCTGCTCCTCCAGTTGAGCCATCAATTCCTCTATTTCCTCCTTCAATTCCTTTATTGCTTTTTTCACAATTTCTCTTGCATCTCCTTTACTTACCCTCACATAGAACTCAGGGTTTCCCACCAGAGGATGGGGAACATTCCATTCTGCATACTCTACCTCCTCATATTCCAGCAATTTCTGCTTCAGAGGATTGAGTATGGTCTTCTCCTTTATCACTTCAAATTCCAATTCCTTTTTACTCTCCTTCTTTACCTTTATCTCCATTTAAATCACCCTGTCCAGATTTCCCTCTCCATAATCATCCGCCATCTTTCTCGTTTCCACCCTTCCACATGAAGGGCATTCAAGTATATCATCCTTTCTTATAAGAGGGTTTCTGCAATTTGTGCAGTATGCCTTTATCACTCCAAATTCCTTTCCTCTTGTGGAAAGATGTATGGCTGGCTCCACCCTTATCACTCTCCCTCTCAAAATATCTCCTATCCTGTATTTATCCCTCAGATTCTCAACAAACTCATCACTCACATTTGAAATATGGATGGCGGCATCCCTCTCCCCCGCCATTTCCCTCTTCTTTCCTGCTATATGTATGATTTTCAGTATTATCATGGATTCCGTCATCTGCTTAATCTCCCCTATGGCAATCTCCCCGGTTTTGAGGATTAATGGAATGGAAGAAAGGGGCTCCACTTCTGCCGCCATCTCCTCCTTATTCACTCTAAATTTTCCCACCATGCTGGCTATTATCTCCCCGTCCTTTTCATATGTTCCCTTTCCTGCCTTGAGTTCCTCACTTATCGCCACCTTATCTCCAGGCAGCACCGTTGTCCCTTCATCAATCATGCTTAGGTAAATTGCTGATTATTTAAATATATTGCATTCATGATTCACAAAATTTTTTGGCGAATCAATTTATTCCAGAATCGGCTCCACAATTTCCTCCGTTAAAATTCCATGAAGATGGGTTGTTGAGGCATCCAAAATCCTTACTTTAAAAAATTCCCCTATCTCTGCCCTATCAACAAAAACGGATGTATATGAATCTGTTTTACCCACATAACTCCCCTTATATTTTTCCAGTATCAATACTTCATATTCTTTGCCTATTTTCCTTCTATTTCTCTCCATGGAAATTTTATTAGCCACCTCAGCCATTATCCTCGACCTCTCTTTCGCCACCTTTGTGTCCATCCTTTTCATTTTCCATGCATCTGTGCCAGGGCGGGGGGAAAAGCGGGTTATGTTCACCACATCGGGCTTTATTTCTTCAATGGCGTTCAAACTCATTTCGAAGTCATCATCACTCTCTCCAGGAAAAGCAACTATTATGTCGGTGGCGAGTGTAAAATCATGGAATTTCTTTCTGAATTCTTTTACTATTTCTCTGAACATGTCAATATCATAGCCTCTTCTCATGGCTTTTAGAATGCGGGGGGAAGCAGATTGTAGGGGGAGATGGAGGAACTTGTAAACCTTTTCATTTTCATATGCCTCAAGAAGTTCATCGAGTATTTTTATTGCTGAAAGGGGATGCATCATTCCCACCCTTATTCTAAATCTTCCATCAATGCTGGAAACTTCCCTTATCAAATCCGCAAGATTATTTCCGTTATGTATGTATGAAGCAGTATCCTGGGCGGTAAGGCGTATTTCCATGCTTCCATTCCTCAGAGCCCTTTTCACGTCCTCAACCAATTCCTCCATGGGATATGAAATGAGTTGCCCTCTCGCTCTTTTTGTGATGCAATATGAACAGTTATAGAGGCAGCCATCTGATATGGGTATATTCATTTTCAGGTCAAATTTCCTGGGGAACCCTGTCTTGGGGGCATCTCTAAAAACATGGGGCATATTGTTCAAAGCATCTTCCACATGGTGAATGTATTTAGGAGGCAAAAGGATGGCATCTCCTGCCGCCTTCCTCACCAAATCTGGCTGGGCAGATGCCATGCATCCCGCCACCATCAATTTTGGCACCTTTTTTTTAAGAACATTTATTCTGTGCAACATGCGTTGCTGTGTTGTATCTATGACAGTGCATGTTACTATTATCGCCACCTCCGCCTTCTCTACCTCATCAACAATTTCATGCCCACGACTGAGAAGGATTCCCTTCATTATGGATGCATCTCCCTGATTTGCCGCACATCCATACACTTCCATGTAAATTTTCACGTTTCCAATAGAGAATGGCATTTATATCATTTCCGCAGCTTCCTTGCCTCGTCCAAGCAAAATGTTATAAAATTCAAAAATATAATGTATCATGAGATTGAAAAGAATTATTGTTATTGGAATTGCATTTATATTGCTGCCAATA
>CAZTWM010000090.1:0-5273 GCA_964617935.1 uncultured Thermoplasmatales archaeon
CGTTCATAAAACACATGATTAAAAAGGGATGGCTATAAATATTTGGCTGCACTCAGCGGAAAAAGATAAGATATGCCATTATGGCGGTGATGATAAAATATGGCACGGAGTATTTATGAAACTGTAACCAGATTTTTCTCCCTCCGACAAATCTGAGAGCAATTATATTGGCAAGGGAGGCAATGACAAAGCCATTTCCCCCAACATTTACGCCATATGAAATGGAAAACCATTGATGAGAAAATTGTGAAATAAATATGCTTGCTGGCACATTACTCGTGATTTGGGAAGTAAGTAAAGAAAGGATAAATGTGGTGGATGATTTTTCCATCCCGAAATTGTTCATGAAGGTGTGAAGTGTATTAATTTCAGTAATCAAGCGGAAATCAATAAACATTATCACAAAAAGAATAATCAGGAGCCAGTCAATCCTTGCAAAAATTTCTCTAAAAAATGCGAGATAAATCAAAAAAATGAAAAATAAAGCATAATATCCCTTTCCAAATTGAAGACATGCTATGTAGGCAGTGAGAAGAATGATGGATGAAATAAACATTTTCTTTCTATATTTCACCTCACTCCCTTTTCCATAAAAATCTATTTTATTTGGTGGAAAAACTGTTATTAGAAAAATAATGAGTAAAAGGAGGAGGAGCAGGAAAAGGGGCAACATTGTTATCACGAATTTTGAAAACGAAATTCCCCACTCATGCCATAAAAAGAGATTCTGGGGATTTCCTATGGGGGTGAGGAGAGAGCCAACATTTACCGCCATGGCTTCGAAAATCACCATCTTTCCCACATCCTTTTTCATCATATCCGCAAGACCTATAGTAAGAGGTACAACTATAAACAGAGCAACATCATTGGTTAGAAAAGGGGAAAGAGTGCAGGAAAGAAATAACAGGAACAATGCCAGTTTTCTTTCATTGTCCATTTTTTCAAGAATTCTTACGGCAATGGCGTGAAAATATCCACTTTCTTTTATTGATGTGGTTATTATAAGAAGTCCTGTCAGTGCTGCTATGGTTTCCCATTCAACAAAGTGAGGATAATTTCCTATTTTTTCTGGATAAGAAACGCCCAGAAATATGAGAAGAAGGAGAAATGGCAGGAATATGATATTTTTATCTCTTATCTTTTTAATATCCTTCATTTTCTCTCTCTAATATTCTTTCAAGATATCTGTATCCCTCCATCCATTATAATATTGTTGACACACCCTTTCTTCTACAGATAAAAAGCGGAGGCAGGGGGAGGGGAATGAACACAAAAAGAGGGAGACATTTCTCCCTCCCCTGATTCAAAAAAGGATGCTTTTATATAAATACTCTGAGACAATCATCGAACTTTATGGTTCATTTTTCGAATAGAAAAAAGGAAACAGACATAAAATCTTAATATTTATTTATCATATAGTGGTATGAAAAAAATATTTGCCATGATATCTCTGTTCATGCTTCTGCCCACAGCAAGTGCAGGCTTTATCTCATCCAGTATAAACATAGATGTGGATGACCCTCCAGCAATTCCCATGGACAAAAGTGTTACAGTTAATGCCAACATAACATTGAGTTGGGGATTTGGCATGATTTTTCCCCTTCCTGCAACCATTGAAGTGAGTGCAGAGAATGTGCCCAGCTGGCTCACAGTAAGCATTTCTCCCGATAATTTTGTAATCACCCCCTCTGGCTTTACAGGCGGAGAGGCGGGAAAAAATGTGGAGATAAGTTTTCATGCTATCAGGGAGACAACTGCATTTGTGGGTGAATCCATAACCATAAGGGCTAGCACATCTGGCAATTTCCTTTTAAAATCTTCGGAAGCAACCCACACCATATATGCCATGGAGGACTTTGTTGACAATGGCTTAACCATAGAGGCTCCTTCTGGCGTTAATATGTATAAGGGAGAGGAGACAACATTGCATTTCAACGTAACAAACAAGTGCAATGCTCCTGTGTATCTTCAAATTGAGGAGGAAAATGTAAGTGGATTCACCTTTTCCCATGAAAATAATTTTGCCATTGGTTCCAAGGAGAGAAAGGATATTTCAATAAAAATAAAAGCAGAGGAGGCTATGGAGGAAAAGGTGAAGTTGAAATTTATTTATTATCCTCCAGGTCATGACGAAAAGAAAAATTATCAGGAAATCGAGATTCCCATAACCAGCAAGACGAGAGGGGGCGGAGGCTCCTTAGCCATTGGCTTGGTGGTGGTCGTTGTTTTACTCATCATCTTTGGATTATGGAAAAGAAAGAGATAGAGAGACTGGTGGAAAGGCATGGGAAGTACCGCCTTCATGGAATAAATTTGATACCATCTGAAAACAGAATTTTTTATAATGCCAGGAAAATTTTGTCCAGTGACCTTGCAGGAAGATATGAAAGTGAGTGGTATGGGGGAAGCAGATATGCTGGGGAGATATGTGAGAGGGTGGAGGGGCTTGCCAAGAAATTATTTGGTGTGAGATATGCTTTCATAACCCCTGTTTCAGGGAATATGTGTGACCTCGCCACCATATTTTCCTTTTCAAGGAGCGGAGATAAAATAGCAGGAATACCAAAGGAAAGTGGCGGATATCCCTTTGGATATGAAAAATTTGAAAGGAAATTTCATCCCCTTCCCATGAAAGATTTTGTTGTGGATGAGGAAAAAGTTGATGAAATGGAGGAAGATTTCCCACTCATCTTCATTGCCTCCTCAATAATTCTTTTTCCCCATCCATTGAAAAAAATATCAAAAAAATTTGGTGGGGTTGTTGCATATGATGCTTCCCACGTCCTGGGATTAATAGCAGGTGGAAAGTTTCAGCAACCTTTAAAAGAGGGGGCTGAGGTGATGATAGGTTCAACCCACAAATCATTTCCAGGACCTCAGGGAGGGATTGTTCTCACCAATGAAAGAGATGCCATGGAAAGGCTGAGGGAATATCTCCTTTTTGATTATGATAAAGGAATTGGCTTGATAGACAATCCTCACGTGAACAGAATAGCCTCCCTGGGGATTGTAATGGAAGAAATGCTGGAAAATGGCAGGGAGTATGCAAATCAAATTGTAAAAAATGCAAAATCTCTTGCCTCCTCGCTTCATCAACTTGGCGTTGCTGTAAAATTTTCTGATAGGGGATTCACAGAAAGCCATCAAATTCTGCTGGACATGGCTGATAGGGAGGCGGGAATTTTTTATAAAAAACTGGAAGAAAATGGGATATTCATTGATTGCATAGGGAGAATAGGGGTGGCGGAGGTGACGCATATTGGAATGAAGGAGGAGGAGATGGAAGAAATTGCCCACATGATTGCAGATGTTTATAAAGGGAAGAATGTAAGAGCAAGGGTTGAAAAGATGGCAACCTCCTTCTTTATTCCTTAACTTTCCTCACAACATCAAGAACAGTTCCATCCCTGTATTCTATCACTGCAATGATTTCATCATCCAGTTTTGGTTGTGGAGGGGTGCCCACCATATCCCTTGCCTTTCTGTATAATTCTTCTATTTCAACAATATCCATTTTCCCTCTCACTGCTTCTATCAAATCATCCCTTTCAGGATTGACCGCTATTCCATAATCTGTCACAATCACATCTACAGTATCTCCAGGGGTGGAGACAGTTGTTACCTCCTTTCTCACTATGGGTATATTTTTTCTTGTCAGAGGAACCGTCACCACCGTAATATCACTCCCTGCTGCTGCATCCTGATGCCCTCCTATTCCATGAAGGAGCATTCCATCGCTGTGAGTATTGACATTTACGTTGAAATTTATATCCACCTCCGTGGCTCCCAAAAAGCATGCATTCTGCCTGTTGACAACACATCCTCCAGTATGGGGGTCGCCAAACATTATATGCGATACCTCCACATGATCGGCATTATTTGCAATTGACTCAACAGCCCTTAAATCAAAACTCTGGGCATCCAAAATCTTGTTTATGGTTCCATCTTCCAGCATATCCACAACATATCCCGTGATGCCGCCCATGACAAAACTGCCCTTTATTCCATTTTTTTTCATGTAATCATGCAGAAATTTTGTTACAGCAAGGCTTATCCCTCCTGCTCCTGCCTGAAATGAAAAGCCTTCCTTTATTATTCCTGCATTTGCCAGAAATTTTACCACATTCTCCGCAATTCCGAGCCTTACGGGATCTGTGGTTATTTTCATCGTCCCTGTCTGTATGCCTGTTGGGTCTCCAATGGATTCCACTTTGACAACATAATCCACGTATATCTGGGGGATGGATATGGGGCTGACTGGATAGGGTTTAAGGTTATCGGTAACCACAACAACTTTATCAGCATAGATGGCATCGGCATATGCAAATCCCATGGCTCCAAAGGCGGATTTCCCCAGCATACCATTGCAGTTCCCATAGTCATCGCAGATGGAGGCGGCAAGAAATGCCACGTCAATATGCAAGTCTCCTGCCTTTATTGCCCTTGCCCTCCCTCCATGGCTTCTGAGAACAACGGGCTCTTTCATTCCATGTTTTGATACATATGCCCCCACAGGACCGTTCAAACTTCCTTCTATGGATGTTATGACGCCATTTTTTATATGTTCAATCAGTTTTTCATGGGCTGGAAAAAGGGCTGTGGATGCCAGTTTT
Source organism: uncultured Thermoplasmatales archaeon (assembly GCA_964617935.1). Classification (GTDB taxonomy): domain Archaea; phylum Thermoplasmatota; class E2; order UBA202; family JdFR-43; genus JAGGZK01. The sequence goes on from CAZTWM010000090.1 coordinate 4,614, forward strand.
ATGTCCTTTATTCCCATTTTTGCAATCTCATCCATAACCATGTTAACAACATAGTCACCATTGCGGAGATGATGATGGAAGGAGACGGTCATTCCATCCTCCAAGCCCACCTTTTTTATCGCCTCTCTTATTGAATTCAAAACCTTTTTTTCGCCTGGAAAAACAGTCTTTAATGGGGGCGAATATCTCCTTCCTTCCGGCTTGAAGGAAAAAGCACCCTTATATGCCTTTAATTTTCTTCCATTAATCTCCTCAGGTAATTCCCTTCCCACAGCATTGAGCATGATGTAAAACGGGCAGGAATTTATTAAGATTATGTAATGGGGAAGGGAGTTAATTGAAAATGCGATTTTATCAATATAAAGCATCTTTATTCACTCGAATCTTTAATGAAAGGAGGAAGAATTAAATCACCCTGGATTCCATGCAGCATATTAAAATTAATTCAAAAATAAGAGCAATCATGGCGGGGATTGCAGCCTGATAGCCGAAAAGAGAGGAGGCTATTATCATCACAAGCCCCTCATTTTTGAAGGATGCAAATAGAGTATAGTTTATGCCCCTTTCCCTCTCCACCCCCTTCCATTCACTCAATTTCTTTATAATTCCTCCAATACCTATGGTTCTAAGAGCCATCAGGAAGGAGAGAAATGCTATGGT
>CAZTWM010000091.1:0-5261 GCA_964617935.1 uncultured Thermoplasmatales archaeon
CCATCCCCAATAAGGGAAAGGATATGAAATTAATAAAAGTTATGCAACACAACATCAATAGTTAATAAATAGGGCAAACATAGGAAACAAAATATTTATACATTCTTATGCTAATATTTCTTTATGAAGGCATCAAAGGCATTTTATGCGATTTCAATCCTCATCATTTGGGTGATTTTTGGCAATGCGTACGATATAGAAATTATGAAAAAGGATGGAGGTAAACATGAGGAATTGAATATGACGTGTAAATTGGAGGGTAAATATAGTCTTTTAATACTTTCACCACTGGAATTTAAAGATTTACTCCAGCCTTTAGTGGAGCATAAAGAGAGACATGGCATAAAGACAATTCTAGTCACTCTCACCGATGTTTATGAAGGAAATTATTTCCCTGTTAGGGGAAGGGACGATGCGGAGAAAATAAAATATTTCATTAAAGATGCTATTGAAACATGGGGAATAAAATATGTTATGCTTGTTGGAGGAGACAAAGAAATTCCTGTTAGATATGTAAATGTGGATGATGGTTATGGAGGGCATTGCCATATAAGTGATTTGTATTATGCGGATATTTATGACGGCAAAGGAGAATTTGATGACTGGGACTCAAATGGGAATGGTGTCTTTGGAGAATGGACAATGTTTGAAAAAGATGTTCTGGATTTATATCCAGATGTTTGCATAGGAAGACTGGCATGCAGGAATAGAGAGGAGGTTGGTACAGTGGTTGATAAAATAATCAATTATGAAGAAAATGCCTGTGGCGAGAAATGGTTTAGAAAGATGGTGGTTGCTGGAGGAAATACATTTGACGACGGGTCATTCGGCACTAATTTCAATGAAGGAGAACTCATAACAGAGGAAGCATTGAAGCACATGAAAAATTTTAGTCATATAAAATTGTGGGTATCTCAGGGAAATTTGAGGGTGGGGAGCATTCGAAGAGAAATTAATAAAGGAGCAGGTTTTGTTTTCTTCTCCGGCCATAGCAATTCATGGATATGGATAGCATATCCAACTGGTAAATATTCAATGTGGGCGGGATTGTTGCATCGAACATATTGGGCAAACTGGAATGTGCCTACTTTATCAAATGGAAATAAACTTCCTGTAATTGTCAATGGAGGATGTGCAAGTTGCCAGTTTAACTTGAGCAAGGAATGCTGGGGCTGGCGACTTGTTAGTAAAAATAATGGTGGCTCAATAGCAACCATGGGCTACACCTCATCTTCTTATGAAGGGATAGGAGATATAGATGAGGATGGAATCCCTGATTGCATAGAATGTAAGGGTGGTTACTTGAACATACAATTCTTTAAGAACTATGGCGAGGAAGGAATAGATATTCTGGGAGAGTTATGGGCGAAGTCAATCATCGATTACCTAAATAACTTCCCTATTGATTGGAGTAAAGGAATTACCTCTGATGCTCAAAAGGATTGCCAGATAGTTCAAAAGTGGATACTTTTAGGAGACCCCACTTTAAAAATAGGAGGATATGACTTGCTACGGAATTGAATCATCATAATTCTTCCCCAAAACTAATATAATAAAAAAACATAACAAAATTATGAGAAAGGATAGGGACGGCGAAATAAGGATAGGCATGGTTGTTTCAGAGTTTAACTATGACATAACCATGATGATGCTTGAACGCGCCAGAGAACATGCAGAATTTTTGGGGGCAAGGGTGGAGAAGGTTGTTAAAGTGCCTGGCGTCCTGGACATGCCAATTGCCGTGAAAAAATTAATGCAGGACATAAACATAGATGGCGTTGTTGTCTTGGGAGCAGTTATAGAAGGGGAGACGGAGCATGATGAGGTGGTGATGCAGCAGGCAGCAAGGAAAGTTGTTGATTTATCCGTGGAATTTGAAAAGCCCCTTGGCTTTGGCATCACAGGACATGGAATGACCCGCCTGCAGGCGGAGGAAAGGATAGAGAGGGCGAAGCAGGCGGTGGAGACAGTTGTAAAATTGTGCAGGCGTTTGTAAAATGCTCGAGGGTAAGAAGGCAATAATCACGGGGGCAAGTCGCGGTATTGGAAAGGCAATAGCCATAAAATTTGCTCAAAATGGTGCTTTTGTTGGTGTTAATTACTTAAAAAGCCATGAGAAGGCGAAGGAAACCCTGGAGGAGGTGAGGAGATATTCTGATGGAGTCCTTCTGCATGGCGATGTGGGGAAATTTGAGGAAGCAGGAAAAATTGTGAAGAAGTTTGTTGAGGTTGCAGGTGGGATAGATATACTCGTCAACAACGCGGGCATTTACCAGAGAAAAAAATTTATGGAAATGGAGGAGGAGCAATGGGATGAGACCATGGAAAATAACCTCAAATCATGCTTCAACATGTGCAGACATTCCATTCCCCACATGAAGGAGGGAGGGAAAATAATATTTATCTCATCACAACTTGCATTGAAGGGCTCTTCTCATGGGGCAGATTATGCCGCTTCAAAGGCGGGAATGCTTGGATTGATGAAAAGTTTAGCCTTGGAACTGGCGGAGAGAAAGATAAATGTGAATGCCATAGCACCCGGCACCATAGACACTGACATAATAGCAAACTATACGGAGGAAATGAAAAGGAGGAGGGCAGAGGAGGTGCCATTGAAACGAATAGGGGAGCCTGAGGATATAGCAAATGTATGCCTTTTCCTCGCCAGTAGTATGGCTGATTATATAACGGGAGAAACAATTTTGGTTACAGGTGGATTATATATAGGGTGAGATTTCTGTAGCCAAATAAGGATAAACATTTATTTTATCATGCAATTTTTATTATGCGTCAGGATAAAATTTCAGGGGCATCAGAAATAGAATCGAAGGCAATGAAATTTGTTTTGAAATATGCCGAAAGAAAAGAACTTTTTGACAGATGTCTGGACATGCTGAAGGCATATCCATCCATGGGCTCCCTATGGAACATAGCCAATTTTGCCTTTTTGTATGGGAAGGAGGCGGAGAAGAAATTTGAGGAAATGAAGGATGCAAATAAAAAATTAATCAGAAAAGCATCTTCCATAATTGAAGATGGGGCAATCATAGCCACATACAGCAGGAGTTCCACCGTTTTAAGAATTTTTGAGGGATGCAGGGAAAAGAAAATAAGGATAATGTGCAGCGAATCCCGCCCCCGGTATGAAGGAAGGAAACTGGCAAAGGAATTATGCAATGACTTTGAAATTTTTTTCTCAACAGATGCCTCTCTTTTTTCAATGATTGAAAATGCTGACTTAATCCTCATAGGTGCGGATGCCATAACGGAAAATAATGTGGTGAATAAAATTGGGACATCTGTACTTGCTTCATATGCCATGCAGTTAGATAAGCCCCTCTATGTGGCAACCACATCATATAAAGCATTTCCATATGTTTTTATAAAGGAGGAGGATGGAAAGGAAATATGGAGAAATGCCCCATGCAGTATAAAAATAAGAAATTTTTATTTTGATGCCACACCCGTTAACAAAATAACATATTTCATAACGGAAAAAGGTGTTCAAAGAGAAAAACCTCCTTTCCCGGAGGATATATCGAAGGAGGTGGATAAAATATCAAAAATTTTATCCAGAAAATATCAGCGGGTGAGATGAAATTCATATCTCACGGGCATTTCATCAATGCCACCTCTATAACCACACAAACCGCATTTATATCCTGTGACGACAGTTTCTCCCAGCAAAGAAATGCTTTTTATGGGCGTCAGTTTGTTTCCACATATGGGGCATTTTCTCATTTTTTTATTTCCATGCCCCTTCTTCACCTCAATCTTTACAAATCCAGAGTGGGCTGCTATCACCCTGCACCTCCTTATACTTATTCTGTAATCCTTGTTTATTTTTTTCAGTTCCTTCAACACTTCATCCCTCAATTTTTTTAGGGATTCGATGGAGCCATTTCTCTTCAATACCACATATAATGCCTTCCTCACCTCCTCCTCCCTGGGTATTCTATACATCCATTTTTAAATCATTTCTTTATTTATAAAATAATATGGTCAATCTTTCATCACATCAATGGAATAAAGGTCGTTGGTGATTATACTCCAACTGTAATATTTCCCTCCACCACCCTTTACAATTCCCCCAACAGGGAGAAATCCAATGCGGAAGGAGGAAAGGGGGTCTGCAACAAGCCAGTATCCCATTTCATCTTTAAAAAATGCATAACTGAGGTTGGCATTATAATAGGAATCAATATTTTTCAGTAGGGACAAATCCTTTCCAATATAAACGGCGGCGAAGGCGTGATTGTCGGTGAGGTAAACCCTTGCCGTGCCCCCTGCAATTGTAATCATGGATGCCATCAGCATTGCAAACTCTTCGCAGTCCCCTCCATTAGAAAGGGCATAGGAAGGAGTATGCCACTCATTTTCTGTATCATTGACATAGGGAATGTTCAGATAAATCCATTCAAAAATGGCACACATTTTCGCCACATTGTAGCTGCTTCCATATGAGGAGGTGATTTCATTGGTTTTTTCCACCACTTCAACATCATTTGTATCAATAAGGTTATTTATTTTGTCGAAATCTTTGTAATAATTTTTATATAATTTATAGCCCCCACTCTGATATCCCTCCACCTTCATCTCTCTTTTTTCCTCCATATATCTGAGCCCATGGTCGTACCATCTTCCTCTCAGCCCTGCCATGTAATAGACTCCCAACTGATATGTATGATTTCCTTCACCCGGGCATTCAAAGGAGAGCACAAAATGCTCTTTTTCCCCCTGAGATATTTTTTTACCTCCATGGAATATACTTTTCTGTTCATTTCCATCAATTTTTATGGCAAGTCCATAAACAAAAATATCCGATTTGCCGGTATTTTCAATATCTATCCAGAAGGAACCCCTGTAGTTTTTATAAAGAGGAGGAACTTTATAATATAATTTGAAGACGGGTATGATTGGAGGGAATGCTGAAGAATGGGGTTTCTCCACCATATAGAAGGCATAGGGCAGGGGTGCCCTTAAATCCTCTTCTTTAAACCCCTCTCTGCTCACATCCTGGAAAAAAAGACATCCATTAGTGAAAATCAGGAGAATGACTACCATGCTCTTCATAAATTTCATATCAAGCAAAATTTATTCCGGTATAAATGTTTAACCCATGCGGATGCATATTATGGTAAAGTTTTAAAAATTGTACTCCATTATTCTCAAGCGAGGGTAGCCAAGCCAGGTCCAAGGCGGCAGACTCAAGATCTGCTGGCGTAGGCCATCGCCGGTTCGAATCCGGCCCCTCGCATTTT
>CAZTWM010000092.1:0-5254 GCA_964617935.1 uncultured Thermoplasmatales archaeon
TCCAAAAATCATTAATCTTATATACCATTCAACATTAAATCTTAGGGGTGGGATGTACCTTAAGGAAATAGAACTTGAGAACTTTAAATCGTTTGGGACAAGGGTTAGGATACCCTTTCTTCCTGGATTTACAGCCGTAACAGGACCCAATGGTTCGGGAAAATCAAATATCATAGATGCCATACTCTTTATTCTGGGAGTAAGAAGTCCAAAGATGGTGAGGGCTGAAAGACTGAGTGATTTAATTTATAAGGGAGAAAAGAATGCCAATTACTGCAAGGTTTCCCTCATTTTTGATAATACCTCCAGAGAAATTCCCGTTGAGAGTGATGAAATTGTCCTCACGAGAAAGATAAAACTTGCCCCTCTGAAAGAAAATCCCGACAACTATTACAGTTATTTTTATATAAATGGAAGGTCCGCCTCCCTCAATGAATTCATAACCCTGCTTTCTTCAGCCAACATATCCTCAAGCAGCATAGTTCAGCAGGGGGATGTCACCGCCATAGTGGAAATGGGAAATGTGCAGAGAAGAAAAATAATAGACGAAATTGCTGGCATAGCAGATTTTGATAGAGAAATAGAGAAGGCAAAGAGGGAGAGGGAGGAAGTGGAAAACAATATGGAGCATATTGAAATCATTCTGGGAGAGATAAAGAGGCAGATACGCCAGTTGAAGAAGGAGAGAGATGAGGCGATGAAATACAAGCAACTTGTGGAGGAAATAGAAAAGCATAGGGCAATGATGGCATACAAGAAAAGGGCTGAGATAGAAAGAGAAATAAGTGAGGTGGAGAAGCAGATTCAGCAGTATGAAAGAAATAAGGAGGAGCAGGAAAAAGAAATCCAGAAATTGAAGGAAATTTACAAACAAAAGCAGATAAGGTTTCAGGAAATAGATGATAAACTCGCAGAAATGGGAGGAGAGGAATTATTGGAAATAAAGGATAAAATCGACTTTTTTAAGGAGGAAGTGATAAAGGCAAAGGAAAAAATTAATTATTACAGGAAGGAGATGGCTGAAAGAAAGGGGGAACTGAAAGAACTGGAAGCATTGCTCAAAAAAATAGAGGGAGATAAAAGGGAGTATATTAAAAAAATGGAGAGGGCAGAGAAGGAAATGGAGGAGAAAAAAAAGGAGTTAAAAAGACTGGAAAAGGAATTAAGGAAAAGGAAGGAGGAAGTGGAAAAAACAGATGAAAAAAGCATGGAACTGGGAAGGCAACTTGCAAAGATAAAGAATGATTATGAAAGATTGATGGATGAAATTCATGAAATTTCTCTGGAAAAGGATAGGGCTGAGCAGCAGTTAAAAATTGTGGAAGAGCAGTTAGGGGAAGTGGAAGAAAGTAAGAAAGCATTTGAATTTGAACTGAAGGAAATAAAATGGGAAATGGGAGAAGCGGGGAAGGAAGTAAAAGAGTTAAAGAGAAGAAAGGAGAAACTGGAACAGGAATTATTTGATAAAAAGAAGGAGGAAGCACAGATATCCCATCAACTTCGGGAGATGGAAAAGGAAATGATACATCTGCAGAGAGAATTATCGCAACTAAGGGCAAAGGAAGATGTGGCATCCATCTCCAACGCCACCCGCGAAATTCTACGCTTGAGGGATGAGGGCACAATAAAGGGCATACATGGCATAATAGCAGAACTGGGAAAGGCGGAGGAAAAATATCAGAAAGCATTGGAGGTGGCAGCAGGGAGGCGAATGGAGGCAGTGGTGGTGGACAGCGATGAGGTGGCGGCAAAATGCATTTCCTATCTTAAGAAACATGGTTATGGGAGGGTTACATTCCTGCCCCTCAACAAACTCATGGGGGGGAAGCCAAGGGGCAAGGCTCTTCTTGCAGTGAGAGATAAAAATTCTCTGGGCTTCGCCCTGGATCTGGTGAAATTTGATGAAAGATATAGAAATGCATTCTGGTATGTTTTTGGAGATACAATAGTGGTGAATAATCTGGATTCAGCCCGCTCTCTGATGGGGGGTGTTCGCCTTGTAACGCTGGATGGAGAACTCATAGAGGCTTCGGGGGCAATAACTGGGGGAAGTTTGCCCAAGAGAAGTTTATTTGGAGCAGGAGATGCCAAGAGGATTTCAGAAATTGCAGAGGAATTGAGGAAAATGAATGAACAACAGGAACATCTCTCCCGTCGCCTTATAGAATTGAAGGATGAAATAGGAAAAATAGAGGAGGAAATCCATTCCATTCCAAGCCTGGATATGGAAAAGATGGAAAAACTGGAAATAAGGAAGAGGGAGATTGAAAATAAACTGGCGAATGTAAGCAGGGAAGTGGAAAACTGGAAGGAAAAATATGATGAGATTAAGAAGAAATACAGTGAACTGGATGAAAAAGTGAGGGAGAAGGAAACAAAAAGAAAGGAGATGGAAAATCTGAGGAAAAGAAAGGAGGAGGAACTTCTAAGAATAGCAAAGGGGGAGGTGTTGAAGGAAATAGAAGAATTGAAGGAGAAAATAGAATCAATTTTAAGGGAAAGGATGGAAATTGAAGGGAACCTAAAGGCTCTTTCCAAAGAATATGAAATAGTGTCTTCGAGAAAACAGGAAATAGAGAGGAAAATGGAGGAAATAAAGGAAAAGATAGAGGAGATGGAAAGGGAGATGGAAAAGGAAAGAGCCAATCATGAAGAAAGTGAGAGAGAGTTGAAAACATATCAGGAGATGGAAAGAAAACTTTTTTCAAAGACAAAGGGATTGACGGAAGAGAGAGATTCCCTTTACAGGGAGATTGTGGAACTGGAAAACAGGATAGATTCTCTCTCAGCCAAAATAGAAACAGCCATCGACATAATATCAAGGGCTAAGGCAAGACTTCCTTCTCTGGAAAGTGCTCTGGCAGAATATATGGATATAGAATATGAGTTCAAAGATGAAGACATACCCTCCATGGATGAAATAAAGGAAAAAATAAAGAGGATGGAGGAAGAATTGCAGAAGATAGAGCCTGTAAATATGAGGGCTCTTGAGGAATATGAAAGGCAGGAGGAGAGGAGGAGTAAATTTGAGGAGGACTTACAGCATCTGAAGGAACAGAAGAAGAATCTTTTGAAACTGGAGAGAGAGATGGAGAGAAAGAAGAAGGAAACATTTTATTTTGTCTTTGAGGAAATAAATAGAAACTTTGGAGAGATATACAGGGAACTTGCCGATGGAGACGGGGAGTTAATACTGGAAAAACCCGAGAATCCATTTGAAGGAGGGCTTTCCATAAAGGTGAAACCCTCTGGAAGAAGAACTTTGCATTTAAACTCTCTTTCTGGAGGAGAGAAAAGCATTGCCTCCCTTGCCTTCATATTTGCCCTTCAGGCTTATGAGCCATCACCCTTCTATGTTCTGGATGAAATAGATATGTTTCTGGATGAAAAGAATGCGGAGAGAGTGGCAAAAATAATTTCACAGCGTTCTTCCACAGCCCAGTTTATTGTTGTCTCCCTGAGGAGAATAACTCTGAAGCATGCAAATCATATTTATGGTGTCACCATGAACAATGGTGTTTCCACCATAATAGGTAATATAAATATGGTTGAAGCGGAAAAAATGGTTGAGATAAAATGAAAGAAGAAGTGATTAGGGAAAATGTGATTGCCCATATAATGGCTGGCAGAGGTATGCTGAACAGGGAAGAGAATATGCAGCGTTACATAGATATAATACAAAGGAAGATATTCATAAAAAATCCCTTTGATAGAGCAATAGCAGTAATATTTGAACTTGTTATAGAAAAGGAGGTCAATCCCAGAGAAATCGATTTGATATCCTTTTCAAAGTTGTATTTAAAAAAGGTGAAGGAAGAGGGACTGGATCTGTTCATAGCAGGAAGAATAGTCCTAATGGCATGGAAAATACTCAGGATGCAGAGTGAGGAAATAATAAAGAATATGGAGAGTAAGGAAGAGGAGGAAATTTTTGACTACGACATCCCAGAATGGTATGGAGATGATGATGTATTCTACTACACCCAAAAAGTTCTGAATAATGAAATCCCACTGGAAAGAAAGATAAGGAGAGAACCAAAAAGGAAAGTTACCCTCATTGAACTCATAAATGCTTTTGAAGAAGCAAAGGAAATGATACAGAAGAGGGCAAAGAGAAGAGTGAGGAGTAAAGAATGGAAGAATGTGCAAATGGAAGATACATCCCACAAGGAAGATATAGAAAAGGATATGAAAATCGTCATGGAAAGACTGAGTAAACTCAATGGAAGGGCAATACCACTTAAACAGTTGTATGAAAACAAGGATGAAATGCTTTCCATATTTTTGCCACTCCTTTTCCTTGCAAAGGAGGGAAGAATATTAATCTGGCAGGAAAATTTTCCATATGGAGAGATATACATAAAGTTGAACCATGGAAGCTGAAAGAATTATTGAAGCCATACTGTTTGCTGCTTCCCGCCCTGTTTCCATAGAGGAAATTATAAAGGCAGGGGTGAAAAAGAAGGATGTGGAAAAAGCAATGGAATCATTGAAAAGAGCATATTCAAAATCAGCCATTGAGATTGTTGAAGTGGAGGGGAAATATGTTATGCAGTTGAAAAATGAATATGCTGAGTATGCGAGAAAGTTTGCCCCCATGGAAATGTCGAGGGGGATGCTAAAAACTCTTGCCATAATAGCATATCACCAGCCAATAAAACAATCGGAGTTAAAGAACATGATAGGAGGGCAAATCTATGAGTATGTGAGGGAATTAAAAAACAGAGGATTCATAAAAACAAAGAAAGATGGGAGGACCAAAATAATAGAAACAACACCTTACTTCCATGAATATTTTGGTCTGGGTGATGAGAAAAAATTGAAAAAAATACTATACGCTAAGGTAACAGAGGAGAAAAAGAAAGGGTAAAGGAATTAGCCAAAGAGGGCTCCGAGTCCTGCTGCTATCTCCTCCTCGTCCACTTTCTCTTCTTCTTTCTCTTCCTCTTTCTTCTCTTCCTTCTTTTCTTCCTTAGCCTCTTCGCCTGCAGGCGCCGCGGCGGCTGCCACGGGCACCGTTGCTGCCTTTGAAATCACTTCTTCAATATCCACGCCTTCGAGAGATGCTGTGAGTGCTTTTATTTTTGCTTCATCCGCCTCAATACCTGCCGCCTCCAGGACTTTTTTCAGATTCTCCTCATTGATTTCTTTTCCTGCTGCATGCAGTAACATTGCGCCATACACATATTCCATTTTTTCAACCTCCTATTTTTTCATCCAATATTTTAGCATGTAAATATGCCTTCCTTATAAA
>CAZTWM010000093.1:0-5201 GCA_964617935.1 uncultured Thermoplasmatales archaeon
ATGGGCTGCCTTATATACATTCAAGCAGAAAAGATGGGGAGGATATTAAAGTTTTTGGAATGGGAAGTCTGTTAAGCAAAGAACTGAATTGGCGAAATATTTCATTGTGTGTTGCGAGCTATTGTTCCATTTTTCTATAACTCTTTCTGGATAGAGAAAATTTTTAATAAAAGACTCAATTTAAGCATAGAATGGTTATAGAGGATGATGACATTATTGCTCTGGAAAATCAGAGAAAAGAATTGAGGGAGCAACTCCATAAGGCAAAGGAGGAAAGGGATAAATTAAATCAGATTACCAGTGATTTGAGAAAAAAAAAGATGAGTATACTGGATGAAATACACAGATACAGGAAGGAAGGTTCAATGCACAGGGAAAGGAGGGATGAAATCAACAAAAATGTGGCAAGGGCAAAGAAGATGAGAGAGAAACTGAATACCGAATATGAAAAATTGAGAAACGAGTTAAAGGAATTGAAAAAGAAATATTTGCCTGAGGGTCCTTCCCTGGAATCCCTGAGAAAAAAAAGAGATGATTTGGAATTCAGGCAGATGACGCAACAATTGAGCAAGAGGGAGGAGGAAGAACTCATAGAGGAACTGGCAAAATTAAATAAGGAAATTAAAGAAAGAGAGAAAATACTGGAAAGTAATGAAGAATTGAGAGAACTCATAAAAAAGGAAGAAGAACTTAAAATAAAGAGCGATAAAGAGCATCAGAAGGTTCAGGAACTGGCTGATAGGGCTCAGAAGGAGCATATTGAGATGATGGAATGTTTCAAAAAAGCCAGTAGATTGCAGAAGGAACTTAAAAAGATAGAAAAGGAATATATAATGAATAAACTCAATGCCGATAAGGCACACAGAGATTTCATTTCCTATATAAAGAAGATAAGGGAAATAGAAGAAAGGATAAGGGAAATAAGGGAAAAGGAAAAGAAATTTGAGATACAGAAGGAGAAGGATGTTATAATGAAAAAGGCGGATGAAATATATCAGAAGTTCAAAAAAGGAGAAAAACTTTCCACCGAAGATTTGCTTCTTCTCCAGAAAGCAGGACTTATATAATCATCTTTCCCATGGCTTTTTTGGGCAGAAGAATTCTTCCCAGTAATCCTTGAACTTCAAAAGATTTTCTTCATGACATATTTTCATTTCCTCCTTTAATTCATTGAGATTTTTTCCGAAATTTATTTCCGCCATTTTATTCTCTATCAGATGAACAGCATTTGTATAATCTCTTTTTATCTTCACCCATAACCTTCCATCTCTAATAAACGGACCTTCCACCACCTTTTCATTTTCCTTCCATTTTTTAATGAAAGCATCCACATGTTTCTTTTCATCCAATGGAGGACCCATATGGAGTTTTATTTCCCCAATTTCCTTCGATTCCAGCTCAACTGCCATGAATGCATATTCATTGGAATGCCATGCTTTCTTCAGAATCCTGAAATCGTATTCCTTCAGTAGGGTTTCAAGATTTGATGCCGCCTTTTTCATCTGAGGGTAAAGAATATCATCTGGTATCTGGGGCTTTTTGAAACAAATTGCAATAAAATTTCTCAACTTTTTTCTCAATTCTTTTTCGCTAATAGGAGGAGGAGGATTGGGAAAGAAAAACTTGATGCTGGGTTTCTTCAGAAATTCTTTTGCTGCCATTATAAAAAATTCAAGTTTTTCCTCGGAAAGAGCCGCCGCTACATTGCGTGAGGAGTCTATGGGATCCACAAAAACAAATCTTTCAGGGAATTCCTTTTTTTCTCCATTAAGAGAGAGAACAATCTTTCCTTTCCAGTTCTGGCTTTCTTCAAGAAGGTGGAGAAAATTTTTATATTTCAATATGAGGAGTTCTGTGAGGTAGCCGGAAAAGCCCTCCACCCTTGCCTCCGCCCCATAACAGCCTATTCCCTTCAGAAATTGCTTAAGTATCCTCACCTCGTTTTTCATCTCTTCCTTTAAATTTTGAATCACATATCTTGTATGGAATGGGGTTCTGTCCACCGCACTGATTTTTTCCATGGCACTCTTTACTTTATAACAGGGCACTATGTCGACCTCGTAGTTTTTATAAAAGCCTCTTATGTAGGGATGCTCCGCGTATTGAACCATCCATCTTTCCAGTATTTCTTTTCCTATGGATATGGCTGTCTCTCCTATCCTCTTTTTTTCATAACTTGGAGGAAAGAGCAGAAAAAAATCTATATCAAGGGAATGGCTCAGATAAGTATCCTTTGCCACAGAGCCAACCAACATGCTCTCCACGCCATGGGGCTTTCTTTCATCTATCCTCTCCTTTATTTCACCCACAATTTCATTTAATTTCTTTCTTTCTTCAGAAGAGGGAACAATTCTTTTCAGCACCTCCTCAATAATTTCTCTCATAATTCCACTACCTCTAAGTCCTCATAGATGGGTCCCTTTGGAGTAAGAATACTCTTTTTCAATTTTATTTCCCTGCACTCAATTTCTCCAAACTCCTTTTTTTCATATTCCTCTATTATCTGCAACACTTTCTCTTTTCTCTCTCTTCCCTTCATTCTTGCAATGGTTATATGAGGGACATAACTTTTCTCCTTTTTAAATCCATATCTGGAAATACCCTCATCTATCGCCTTGGAAATTTTCACCACTTCTCCATTATCATGAAATCCAATCCATATCACCCTTATTCTATTCTTTCCTGGAAATGCCCCTATACCTCTAAGAACGCCTCTGAAGGGTTTTACCTCAGAAACAGCATTCATCATTTCCTCTTTTACCTTCCTTACCATTTCCTCATCTATCTCTCCCAGGAATTTTATGGTGAGATGAATATTCTCGGGTTCAACCATCTTTAGTTTGGCTCCTGTTTCCTTTAGCATTCTGTAAAGCTTTTCCATCTCATGGCTAAAGCCCACTTCTATGGCAATGAAGGCTCTCATGTTTCCATAAATATATTTCACTATTTCATTTTTATTAAAATATTTCTGAAATCTCCTAAACAGGAGCAAAGCATTTTAATCCCTTGATGTTTACACTTCTATGAAGACCACATTTAGTATTATAAAGGCGGATGTTGGAGGTACCCCAGGTCATTCAAAGGTGGATTCTAGGCTAATTGATGTGGCAAACGAAAAATTGAAGGAAGCAAAGGAGAGCGGGCTGGTAAAGGACTTCTTCGTTACCCACTGCGGCGATGATTTGGAACTTATAATGACCCATGATAGAGGGGAGGATAATGAAGAAATACACGGGCTTGCATGGGATGTTTTCAAGGCGGCAACGGAAGTGGCGAAAGAACTGGGATTTTATGGTGCGGGACAGGATTTACTGAAGGATGCCTTCTCTGGAAATATAAAGGGGATGGGACCTGGCATAGCAGAGATGGAGTTTACAGAGCGAAAATCTGAGCCTGTTATTGCTTTTCTGATGGACAAAACAGAACCTGGAGCATTTAATTTACCAATATATCGGATATTTGGCGATCCATTCAATACAGCAGGACTTGTTATAGACCCCAATCTCCATAATGGCTTCGTATTTGAAGTATGGGATATAAAGGAGCATAAAAGAGTGTTCATGAAGACACCTGAGGAAATGTATGATTTGCTCGTCCTCATAGGAGCAAAGTCAAGATTTGTGATAAAGCGTGTTTTTCCAAAGGAAGGTAGCAAACTCCCTGCCAGTGAACCCGTCGCCGTTATATCCACAGAAAAACTTTTCCAGATTGCAGGTGAATATATAGGAAAGGATGACCCTGTTGCTGCCGTTCGTGCCCAATCGGGATTACCTGCTTTGGGAGAAGTTCTTGAGCCCTTTGCCTTTCCCCACCTTGTCTCAGGATGGATGAGGGGCAGTCATAACGGACCAATAATGCCTGTGGGAATAAAAGATGCAAAATGCACACGCTTTGATGGTCCACCGAGAGTGGTGGCTGTGGGTTTTCAGGTTAAGAATGGCATGCTGACAGGGCATGAAGATTTGTTCGACGACCCTGCCTTTGATTACACACGTCGCAAGGCAATGGAGATTGCAGATTATATGCGCCGCCACGGTCCATTTGAGCCTCATCGCCTGCCCATGGAGGAGATGGAATATACAACGCTGCCAAAGGTGATGGATAAATTGAAGGAGAGGTTTGAGGAAGTGTAACATATATAGCATTCCCTATGCATTTGAGGCTGGGATAGAAAGTTTTAAAGGTGGAGCGGATATTAAATACTGGAGGTAAAAAATGGAGAGAAGAATATTGGTAATATTTGTGGCAGGGCTTTTTGTGTTTGGAGCCATAACGCCCATAATAAAAGATTCTAATGCCAATGTGAACGAAATAAAGGAGAGGAAATTTATTGACAGCAGAGCCATCATTCCAGTGCTTACTGAAGAGGGAGTGAAGTTTTCCCTTTCCTATGGATTTGAGTTCAAAGGCAAACCACCAGGAGTTGGAAAGGATAAGGCGCCCAGTGTGACAATTACAAATCCTTCAGATGGTGCAACCGTCTCTGGCACTGTAACAATTACTGTGACAGTGAGTGATAAGGAAGATGGTTCCATAACCCCAGATATTTACATCGACGGCACATATGTTGCAACAACATTTTCCTATGACTGGGACACCACCACAACAACAGATGGAAGCCATACCATTGTTGCGGAGGCAACCGACTCGGCGGGCAATACTGGTTCGGACAGTGTTACAGTTACAGTCAACAATGGTGGCGGTGGAGGAGGCGGTGATGGCATCGTTAATAAATGGGCTCTGTGCATTGGAATAGCAGATTATGCGGGAACAGCCAATGATTTAAATTATCCAGGTGATGATGCCCAGGATTGGGCGGATTTCCTGCAGAGCCATGGATATACTGTTACATTGCTTACCAACAGCGAGGCAACAGCGAATAATATAGAAGGAGCGATTGATAATCTTCTTGCCCAGGAAGATGCAGACGATTATGTTGTCTTTACCTATTCCGGACATGGAACAAAATACAGAAACTATGGTTCGTGCATGATTTCAGCTGATATGGTTTACATCACACACGGATGGTTTGAAGCGAAGTTCGATGCCGCTGACTCTTCGCACATATTCTTCGCCTTCGATGCCTGCAAAATTGGAGATTTCAAAGGAGTTGTCACAGATGGCAGGGTGGGAGCATTTGCCAGCAACAAGGATTATTCATATGATGGAACAAAGGATATGCAAAATGGAGTATTCACATA
>CAZTWM010000094.1:0-2841 GCA_964617935.1 uncultured Thermoplasmatales archaeon
GAGCACAGAAAGAATTATCATAAATATATGGAAAGGGGTGCAATCTCTGTTTTAATAAAAGAATTTGCTCTCCCTGTTCTGGAAAAACATTCCTTTTACGGAGGAAATATCCAGACAGTGGTTTTGAAAAATTCTAACCCTTAATTTTTTCCCTTATCTCTTTCATAAGGTTGTTCATATAAGCAAGATTGTGGATGGTGGCAAGCCGCATCCCCAGCATTTCTTTTTCCTTAAAAAGATAGTTGAGATAGTCAAGAGAAAAATTTCTGCATGTATAGCAGTTGCATTCATCATCTATTGCATCTCCCTTCACCTTCTTTTTCCCCAGATTTATTTTTCCCCTGCTTGTAAATATGGTTCCATGCCTGGCATTTCTTGTAGGAAATGCACTGTCAAATATGTCTATGCCCTTTTCCACACATGCCATTATGTCTTCAGGGGAACCAATTCCCATTAAATGGCGGGGTTTTTCTTTGGGTAGAAGAGATGTGGTTATATCCACAACATGATGCATCTCCTCCTTTGGTTCTCCGATGCATAATCCTCCTATGGCAAATCCAAAAAAATCCAAAGATGCCATTTTCTCAGCACAATATTTCCTCAAATCTTCATAAACCCCTCCCTGAAGTATGGCAAAATTTTTTTTACCCTGACATTTTTCTGCCCATCTTATGGTTCTTTCCACCGATTCTTTCACTCTTTTTATGGTATAGGGATAGGAAGGGCAGTCATCAAGGGAAAAAATGAAATCACTTCCTATCTTTTTCTGCACCTCCATGGATTTTTCAGGAGTGAAAATTTCTTTTTTTCCATCGGGCATTAAAAACTCAACACCCTCTTCATTTACATGAGCAGGAAATTTTTTTATGGGCTGAAATCCCCCGCTGTCAGTAAATATTATTCCATCCCATTTCATGAAAGAATGAATTCCATTCTTGGACACAATTTCAAATGCCTCCCTGTATATATGGAGAGCATTCACTATTATTGCCTCCGTCCCTGCCTCTTTTGCTTCTTTAGGGGTTAAAGTTTTTATGCATGCCTTTGTTGCCACAGGAAGAAACGCAGGAGTTTCAATGCTATGGCTGCCTGATTTGAGCACGCCCGCCCTTGCCCTTCCATTTTCAGCAATTATTTTAAACATTTTAATATAAACATGGCATCTCCGAAACTGAGGAATTTATAATCTCTTTTCAATGCTTCTTCATATGCCCTCATTATTTTTTTCGTCCCGACAAAGGCTGAAGTAAGCAAGAGAGGAGATGATTTTGGCATGTGAAAGTTGGTTATCATTCCATTAATGGGGGACTGAAATTTATATCCGGGAGAAATGAAAAGGTGGCTCCATCCTGATGACGGCATGACCCTTCCATTTTTTGATGCACTCTCCAGTGCCTTTACCACGGTGGTGCCAACTGCAACCACTTTTCCTTCTGCTTCATTTATAATCTCTGCCTCTTTCTCCCCCACTTCATAATATTCCCCTGCTTCCCCAATCCTTTCGGGAGGCAGAAAAGTGGCAAGCCCCACATGGAGGGTTATAAAAACAATTTTCACTCCTTTTTCCTCTATTTTTTTCAGAAGGTTATCGGTAAAATGGAGCCCCGCCGTGGGTGCTGCTATTGATCCTCTTTTCCTGGCAAATACAGTTTGATACCATTCTTCCTTTTCAACCCTTTCTTTTATATATGGAGGGGTAGGCATTATCCCCATTTTTTCTATTTCATCCATCTCAAGTGAGATGTCAACCGTGCATATTCCCTCCTCCTTCTTGGTTATAACTCCTTCATGATTTCCTATATAAAATTTGGTTCCCTCACGATATTTTCCTTTTATCATGCATTTATAATTTTCTCCTTCCTTTCCAATGAAAAGAATATCAAGTTTTCCTCCTGTTTCTTTCCTGCCCTTCAGCCTTACTTTCATAACACGGGTATCATTCATTATTATAACATCCCCTTTATCAAGGTAATCCAGAATATGGTAAAATTTCCTGTGTTCTATTTTTTCACCATTTAAAACAAGGAGATTGCATTCATCCCTTGGAATGCACGGCTTCTGAGCAATTCTCTCCCTTGGAAGATTGTAATTTAAATTCTCCAGCATTATTTCTTTCTCAGATATGGCAAGCCCGTCTTTCTGTTTACCCCCACTTCATATCCTTCCGGCAGGGGGCAGGGCGTGGCATCCTCAATTTCTTTCTTGCTAAAGAAATATATCCGCTGCTTTCTTTTTCCTCTTAACAAAACTTCCTTGGTGTAGAGGGTATAATCTCCATGCCTGTATACTTCATCCTCCACTGCCTCCCATTCAGGAATTTCTTCTTCTATGGTGAGTTCCTCTTCCTTTATGTCCTCTCCCACTTCAAGGACTTCCATCTCAACCTTCTCCTCTTCCATCTCCTCCTCTTTCTCTATCACTCTTATGGTTGGTTTTAACTCCTCCATTGCCATTCCTTCTATAGGAACTATCTCTCCATTTTCCAACTTCCATTTTGGTATTGCCCTATCGGCAGATACTATTCTATTGATTCTGGCACAGACACTGCACATATACCTTCTTTCCTCTTCAGGAACCACATTCTCACATATACTGCACGGCATATAATCCAGCACTTGTCGAAGATGTTCCATTTCGTCCATTGATAGATAAGGGAATTAATAAATAAAAATCTTTTGTATTCTGAATGTTAAGTGGATAAAATGAAAGGGTAACTGAAGAATGCATATGTGACATGGTGGGGAATAAAAGTCTGGATTGTATCTGAGAAAATGGAAATGGATGGGGGCTGTGGGCTAATGGAAGTAGTTGCGATGCCCGCTATAATTACTGGGGAAGCAT
>CAZTWM010000094.1:2941-5173 GCA_964617935.1 uncultured Thermoplasmatales archaeon
AGAAAGATTGGTTAAAGAAGGGAAAAGATTATCCTGCGTAGTGGTCGGCAGGATATGGCTCAGGCTTCATGCCTTTTCTTTCCCTTATCTTCCTCGTCACTTCATCCTGCAGGAAATCTGGCAATGGTTCAAAGCCCATGTTTTCAGTACTCCATAAAACCCTTCCACCTGTAGCACTTCTTATTGCTGAGGCAAATCCAAACATTTCCGCCACAGGCGCCTTGGCATTTACTATGCTCATGTCTCCTTCATTCTTTATGTCGAGAATGACTCCTCTTCTCTGAGTTATTTCCCTTGTTACATTTCCCATGAGTTCATGTGGCACAGAAATGAAAACCTTCTGTATTGGCTCCAGCAGTATGGGGTCTGCCAGCGTCATCGCCCCATAAATGGCGTTTCTCATGGCAGGTATCATCTGAGCGGGTCCACGGTGAATGGCATCTTCATGCAATTTGGCATCAACCAGGCGAACCTTTACTCCCTGCAGTGGTTCTGCTGCTTTGGGTCCAGTGTTGCATACTTCCTCAAATGCCTGTTTCAGCAGTTCCCTTACCTCATTCATATGCTGTATTCCTTTTGTTACATCTGTGAGTAAATTTGTGCCCTTTATTGCAAAAACACCTTTCGCCTCCTCCCTGTTCATTCCAAGCGATTCCAGTTGTTTTGCAACTTCCTTTTTATACTTTTTAACATTCTCAGGAATCTCTCCTTCCAGAAGTGCCTTCACAACTTCCTTCTCAAGAGGTTCCACCTCAACGTAAAGATAGTTATGTTTATTGGGTGATTTTCCTTCAAAAACAGGCGATTTCTTCCTTACAGTTTCTCTATATATGACGGTGGGTTCGGAAGTTATTATATCAAGTTTATGCTCGTTTTTAATACGATATTCTGTAACTTCTAAATGAAGTTCCCCCATTCCTGACATTAAATACTCGCCCGTCTCCTGATTTATCTCCACCTGAATGGACGGGTCTGCTTTTGAAACGTCCCTCAGCACCTTAACCAACTTTGGTAAATCGGCGGGGCGTTTTGCCTCCACTCTAACTGTAACCACAGGCTCTGATATATGCTTTATACTTTCAAAGGGGTCTGTGTCTGGTATACTCGTTACTGTAGCGCCAGCATAAGCATCTCTTAATCCAGAAATGGCTGCTATATTCCCTGCAGGAATATCTTCCACCTGTATTCTGTCATCGCCCACCATCACAGCCACCTGCTGTATTCTGTAGGATTTGGGCATTCCCAGTATATAGACTTCATGCCCTTCTTTAAGTGTGCCGGAAAAAACTCTTCCAAAGGTTATTTCTCCTGCGTGAGGGTCTATTATTATTTTTGTTACCATCAGGGCAAGGGGTCCCTTGGGATCGCATTCAATCATGGCTTTGCCTATGGGAGAATCTATATCTCCCCTCCATATATTTGGAATCCTGTATCTCTGTGCCTCCTTTGGATTTGGCAGGTGTTCTATAACCATGTTCAGACTCACTTCATGAATTGGCGCTTTTTTGGCAAGCGTTTTTTGGTCATCGTTCTTGCAGTATTCATAAATATCCTTGAAGGTGATACCTGTCTTCTTCATATATGGCACAGATATAGCCCAGTTATGCAATGAACTTCCAAAAGCAACCGTTCCATCCTCTGGCTTCACTAACCATTTATCCTTGAACTCATCGGGTGCCATCTTCCTGATGAGTTTGTTTACCTCAGTTATTATCTTTATAAATCTCTCCTGCATCTGCTGAGCATCCAGTTTCAATTCATTTATGAGACGGTCAACCTTATTTATTAATAAAACGGGCTTAACACGCTCCCTCAAAGCCTGCCTCAACACTGTTTCTGTCTGAGGCATTACTCCTTCGACGGCACAAACAACAACTATCGCCCCATCAACGGCACGCATCGCCCTTGTTACATCACCACCAAAATCAACATGGCCCGGGGTATCTATAAGATTGATTAAATACTCCTCTCCATTATATTCATGAACCATGGAAGCGGCGGCGGCATTTATAGTAATGCCCCTTGCCTGCTCCTGTTCATCGTAGTCCAGCACCAGCTGCTCTCCCGCTAACTCTTCAGAAATCATTCCTGCTCCTGCAAGAAGATTGTCCGAAAAGGTTGTCTTTCCATGGTCTATGTGGGCAACCACGCCTATGTTCCTTATCTTCTCCGGAATGTATCTCAATTCCTTTGCTTTCCTAATATTCTCTTCTTTCCTTCCCATAAAAATCA
>CAZTWM010000095.1:0-4956 GCA_964617935.1 uncultured Thermoplasmatales archaeon
TTAATATTTCATTCATCCAAACTTTCATTTTTAATGGGGTCAACATGAACCGTTGTTTCCATACCCATTTCTTCCATTACTCTATTCTCAATTTCCTTCACTATTTTATGTGCCTCCTTTAATTTCATGTCTGGTGGCAATCTTATATGAAAAGTGAGTTCAATATGCCCTCCATATCTATGGACATGGATATGATGAACATCTTTTATATAGGGGGAAACATTCAGGGCTAAATCTTTTATTCTTTCCTTTTCATTTTCACTTGCTTCTTCGCCCATAATCAAACTTATAACATCTCTGAGAATTTTATAGGATATGTAAATTATGAAAAGGGAAACAGCCATCCCCATTACGCCGTCAACCCACCAGTATTTCCTGCCAATCACAACCCCAAAAAATATGAGGATTGAAGCCAGGGCATCGCTTCTGTGATGCCATGCATCTGCTATCAAAGCATTTGACCCCATCTTTCTGCCCATTTTTAACGATAATAGAGCCATTCCTTCCTTCACTCCTGCCGATACAAGAAAGATTATCATGACAGGAAATCCAAAATTTGCAGATTGATGAGATGCCAGTTTAAAAATGGATTCCTTTATGAAATTCAACCCCACAACCAAAAGAAGGGTGGCAAGAATGATGGAAGCCACCTCCTCCGCCCTTCCATGGCCAAAGGGATGGCGTTCATCAGCGGGAACAAAGGAAATCCACAAGCCGAGTATTACAATTATGGAGGTTATTACATCCGATAATGTATGCCATGCGTCTGCTCTAACGGCAACAGAGTCATATTTCAACCCTGCCCAGTATTTGAATGAAAAAAGAATGATATTGAGAAATATGGAAAAAAGGGCGACAGAATATCCTTTCTTTTTATCTCCATATTTCATTCTTTCACATAAATTGCCATATGGTCTCTGGCATAGGGCGAAAGTTTTATACCCTCCACCATGCTATATCTTTCCTCCATTTTTTTCTTTACATCCCCAAACACTTTTTTTGGTTCCATGGAAATATCTATGCTTCTTGCCTTCACCATTATTATACCCTCATGAATATCAAATCTTTCCATATTTTTTACAAAGATTTCCACCTGATTTCTCTGGGCAATATCCTGATAAATAACATCGGCATTCTCCACAATTGCTTCATATTCCTCGGGCTTATCAGCATTTGCCATGACGGGCACCATATTTTTTCTTTCCCTGCAGAGAACAACAAAGTTTTTCATGGGTTTAAATGCAATTTCTATTCCATAAATAATGCCCTGAGTGACAATATCTGAAAAATGGCTTGCTGTGGTGCCACTGGCAACCCCCAGATATAGCAATCTGCTTTTCCTTTTTATGGGAAAATTTTTCATTCCTTTAAGGATTGCAGCAGCCATTTTACTCCTGTAGGGATTCCAGGAACGATATTCTATGCCATCCTTTTCCATCAATTTTTCATTATAAACTCTTTTCCCGGGCACCATGTTTTCTGTATAAATTCTCCCGCCCTCTCTGTAAACCCCCTCAAATATTTTTTTCATAATCATAAACTCTCTTTATTTTAATTTTCTTTCTATCATACCACATGCTATCTCAACAGCATCAAATGTAGGGGCAACCAAGGGGGCATAGGCATTTTCCATTCTTGCCAGCTCTCTTACATTCATTTCATGATATATGGCAAGGGAAACCCTGTCAATTATCTTCGCCGCTCCTTCCCCCACTGCCTGGCATCCCTTTACAATTCCATCACCGTCCGCCACAATTTTAATAAGAATCTCCTCCCCCTCCATGTAATGGGGTAAACTTCTACCCATGTATTTAGCAGATAATCCATCAATTTCCCTTTCAAGCAAACCAACAGATGCAATCTCCACTCCAAACAATTTGGTGGTTTTGGCAAAAAGAGGTGGAATAACTTCGTCCTCCCCTCCCGCCGCATTTGTGCCCGCCACCCTGCCCTGCCTGGCTGCAATGCTTCCCAGTCCAACCTGCATATCTCTATCAAAAAAATCTGTTAGGGACGTGCAATCCCCTGCTGCATAAATATCTTCCATTCTCTCAACCCTGCAGAATTTATCCACCCTCAATCTTTTTCCCTCATTTATCACCACAGGTTTGTTTCCAGTTGCCACCACCACCATGTCAGCCCTGTATTCTTCATCCGCCGTCACAATTCCATTCTCAACCTTCTCCACCCTGCATGAAGTTTTCACATCCACTCCTATCCTTTTTTTGATATAATCCGCCACATCCTCATCAAGCATTGCTGGAAGAATGGAAGGCATATACTCCAGGATTTCCACATCCAGTTTCATGTGAATCAATGCCTCAGCAAGTTCCATTCCTATAAGTCCCGCTCCTATTATTAGGGCATTTTTCGCTTTTTTTGCAGAATTTCTTATTGAAAGGGCATCATCTATGGTGCGGAGAAAATGGACTCCTTCAGCCTTAAAGGGTGTGTATGGAACAGCTCCTGTAGCAATTATTATGGAATCATAGTCCTCTTCATTATCCTCTATAACCCTTGCCTCCAGATCCACATTCTCCACCCTCTCATTCCTGTAATCAATCTTCTGTTTTCTGAACCATTCAGGAGAAAATTCAATGATTCTCTGCCATTCCATCCCCTCAACCACATATGGAAGAGCACATTTGGAATACTGCCCGTATCCCTCTCCATCATACAAAACGATCTCTGCCTTCCTGTCCGCCTTCCTGGCAAACTGTGCCGCCGTGCCGCCCGCTGCGCCGCACCCTATAACTGCTATTTTCATATTCCAAAGTATTGTTTTAACTCTTTTACTAGACCTTCAAAGCCCATATACCTTGGAATTATTTTCTTTGCCCCCGCCTTCATCAGCCGCTCAGACCAGTCAGTATCAAAAAAGGCAGTGAAGCCGTATATGGAAGCATTTTTGTCTATCTTCATTATCCTTTCTGTGGTTTCAACACCATCTATTCCAGGCATTTTTAAATCCATTATTACCAGTCCTGGTTTCTTCCCCTTTTCCATCAGTTCCCTGTATTTTTCTATGCCTTCCTCACCACTATAAGCAGAATATATCTCCAAGTTAAGTCCTGCCTTTTCGATATATTTTTTCATAAGTTCCTGCATATCTCTTTCATCTTCCACAATAAGCAACACCTTATTCATATATTTCACCTTCCTTAACTATATTCTTCACCACGTTTTCCACCCTTTCTATGGCAACCTTTGCCTTTTCCAGCATTATTATGTCCTCCTCGCCAACATTCTCCTTTGCCAGTTGAATATAGCCCTTGGCTATGCAAATGGGATTAAAAAAGTAATGGGAAATCCTCTCTATAAATCTTTTCTCTTTTTCATGAATTTCCTTTATTTCTGTTATGTCGGTAAGAACACCAAGAAATGCCTTCTCCCCCTTATAATCTATTAGGGAGCCATTCAAAACGCCCCATCTTATTCCTTCAACCGAGATATACCTAAATTCAGGGGTTGAAATTTCCTTACCCTTTACAGCTTTGTCAACAAAATCATAAATCAATTTTCTATCTTCGTTATAAACCAAGTCCATGTAATCTATTCTGGAAATTTCTTTCATTTCCCTTCCAGTCAGTTGAAGGAATTTTGAATTCACAAAAACAAATTTTCCTCCCTTTATCATGAATATTCCATTGGGCGAATGTTCCGTTATTGCCCTGTAAAGGGCTTCACTCTCTATTATCTTTTCCTCTGCTCTCTTCCTTTCAGTTATATCAAGATTTACGCTCAAACTCCCCGCAAATTTCCCTTCCCTGTACAATGCGGTGGATGAAACTATGAATGTCTTTACCTCTCCATTCTTCGCCACAAACCTTATTTCATATCTTCCAGGTGTCCCTTCCTTTCTTTTCTTAATTTCTTTTTCAAGTTTTTCCCTGTCTTCAGCATAAACAAAATCAAATATTTTCTTTCCAAATAATTCCTCTTTCTCATATCCAAGAGAATGTGCAAAGGCATCATTTAGGAAGACTATTTTCTCATCCTCATCATCCATGCATATTCCTTCCTGGCTCATCTCCACCAGTATTCTGTATTTTTCCCTGCTTTCCTTCACTTCCTTCTTCATTTTCTTTATCTCTGTTATATCAACGGCGATGGCTATGGCTGCTGGCTTCCCCCTGTACATTATATTATTGAAAGAGAAGATTCCCCATCTCAGAGCCCCATTCTTTGAATAAAAGGGCAGTTCATAGACATCTGGTTTTATCTTCATTCCCTTCTCTCTCTGACTTCCCCTTTCCTTCACTATTTCTCTGTAATCTTCCGCCACTATTTCCCAGTAATTTATGTTTTTCATTTCCTCCAAGGAATATCCTGTAATTTCCTCAGCGGATTTATTCATGTAGACTATGTGGCCATTCTGATATATGAATATGCCCATCAATGAAGTAGCTGCTATTCTTTCAAAGAGTTCCTTCATCTCCCTTTCTTCCGTTACATCAATTTTGCAGGCAAGCGTTCTATTCTCTGGCAATTTTATCATTTTTATTTTGATATACCTTATTTTACCATCCTTTCTAAGGCATCTGTATTCATATTCAGACGGAGCATCCTTGCCACTCATTCTTTTCTTATGGAAATCTTCCATTTTTTTCCTATCTTCTTCTGCCACAAATTTGGTGAAATGCTCACCTATTATCTCGGAAAGTTTATATCCACATATCTCTGCAAATTTCTTATTGGCAAAACTTATGATTCCATTTTCTTCTGTAACAGTTATTCCTATGGGCGATTCCTCAAAAAATTGTTTGTATAACCCCCATTTTCCATTTACAACAGAAAGAATAACCAATGGAGTAAGCATGGCAATGGAAAGGAAGGATATCATGGAGTTTTAATTCACATTCTTATTTAAATTTAGCGAAAATTTATGGATAAACTAACTCTAAATCATGATGTTTTATGATGAGAAGTAAAGGCTTTTTAAGTTTATCTGTTATA
>CAZTWM010000096.1:0-4883 GCA_964617935.1 uncultured Thermoplasmatales archaeon
TGAAATGGAATTTAAATTTGTATTCATATTACCTCAGAAATGATGTTTTATAAGGGAAAAATTTTATTTCCTTCATTTAGATTACACCCGTGAATCTCAAGGAATTACATGAAAAGAAGGTGAGGGACATACTGGATGAGAAGCAGATGTGGAATCTTCCTATTGTAGAAAAAGAGGCAGATATAGAAACTGTGCTGAGAATCCTCACCTCCCGTGACCATGTATGGGTGGTTAAGAATAAAGACTCCAGAAAATTATGTGGTGTGATAACGGAAAGCGATGTCCTCCGCCTCCTTGCCCCCACCCGCCTGCCAAAATATGTTTTTGGTAAAAAATACTCCATTTCCCTTGAATATGGGACGGCTAAGAGGGCAGAGGACATAATGCATAAACAACTCATTTCTTGCTCGGTGGATGATGGGGTGGGAGATGTGCTTTCCAGAATGGTGAATGCCCGCATAAGAAGATTGCCTGTCATGGAAAATGGGGAAATAGTTGGGGAGATAACGATTCATTACATCCTTCAAATATTACTGGGGAAGAGATAATGCTGCTGGAAATAGGTGTGGCTCTGCTATTAGCCCGATTGATGGGATATGCTTTCGAAAGGGTTAAACAGCCTGCAGTGATAGGAGAAATTTTGACGGGCATAGTGGTTGGGCCATTTATAGCAGGAAAAATTTTTGGTATGAAATATCTTTCTTCTGTAACTGAAGGACTGGGAGAGATAGGTATAATATTACTCCTTTTCATTTCAGGATTGGAAATAGGAGTGGAAGAAATAAAGACTGCCGGTAAAAAGGGAATGATAACCTCCCTTTTCGACGTTTCCGTTGCCTTTATATTTGGAGTCCTTGCAGGCTATATTCTGGGTTATGATTTGAGGACCAGTATCGCCATTGGAAATATACTTGTGGCTACAAGCGTCGGCATCACTGTTAGAACTTTGATGGAGATGAATGCACTTCATTCAAAGGTGGGTGAGTTGATTCTTACAGTGGCTGTTCTGGATGATGTTCTTGGCATAATTGTTCTTTCCATAACCCTCGGGGAAGGAGAGCCATCCATGCTTTTGATAAAAATAATCCTGTTTTTCCTAATATTCCTTGTTTCCCTTATATTTGTCAATAAAATAAAGAACATCAAATTTTTCATTCCACGTCTTATAATAACATCCGCCATTTCATTTGCCTTCATATTTTCAGCCCTTGCAGTTGACCTCGGGCTTGCTGCGGTAACTGGAGCATTTTTTGCTGGCTTGATATTCAGCAATCTTCCTCAAAGGAGGAGGATAGATGATTTCACACGCCAGATGGGAGAAATATTTTTCATCCCTCTCTTTTTCGTATGGGTGGGGGCATCCTTCGACTTTTATGCCATGAAGAATATGGGTATGCTTGTTGCCCTTTTTATACCAATGGCACTGATAGGGAAAATAATAGGATGCTCTGTGGGGGCAAAGGTGTGCGGTTTCAAGGGAAGAGATGCTTTTGCCGTTGGTGTGGGCATGATGCCACGTATGGAAGTGGCACTGGTTGTTGTCACCATAGAAATGTCAATGAATGTATTCAATAAAACACTGGCGCATCAGGTTCTTGCCTCAACCATTTTGCTGGTGATAATATCTTCTCTTATAACTCCCATTCTGCTGAAAATTGTGTATAAGGAGGAAAAGGAATCAAATAATCAGTCAGAGGGATAAATTTCTCAGTCTATTGCAGATGAAGTTGAGGGCATCCTGAAGATTTTTTTCATTATCCCATTCTTTTATTTCTTCCTTCACATCTTCGCAATGCCTTTTTATGTTGGGTATAGCTCTCACAATATTGTCAACTATGGTTATATCCGCCTTTCTTGCAGTTCTGGAGAGAGGATTTAAGTCAATGGCTATCACCCTCTTACCCATTTTTTTCAAAGCCTCACATCTGTCCCCATCTTCCAGAGGCACCAATATAACATCTCCTTTATATATTCCCTCACGGGAGCATATCGCCCTCTCATGTTCCAAGCCCTTTATTCTTGCATCCCCTTCCATGCCCAGGATATTTTTTCCACCCATTTCTTCCAGAAATTTTATTATTTTTTCCACCCTCTCCTCACTTCTGTGGAAAAGGTTCACTTCCATTACTGCTCCTGTTTTTTCAGCAAGTTCAATGATTTCCTTTCCAGCAAGGACTGCAGAATTCCCATTTATTGATATGACAGGATGTTCCGCATTCATAATCCAGGAAGCTGCCGCCTTGGCAGCCATGTCAGCGAAGAGATGTGTCTTCTCCCCCAGTAAATAATCAAATGCCTCTCCCCTCCCGTGGGCTATCAGCCCCGTTATATGCACAATACCTTTTTCCACTCCCTCTGCAATTTTTTCCCTCAGCATCAAACTTTCATATCTGGGATGGGATGGAGGAATCATGTTAATATAGGTGAGGAAAGAAATAAAGTTTTGCTTTGATAAATTAACAGGAGAGGAAAAGGATTTTATTTTCATTTCTTTTACATTAACATGAAAATTGGAGCATTCATTCCTGCATTTGTTATAATCCTTCTACTCCAGGCGTTGAGTATCTCAGGTGTATGGGAGTATGGCATGCTTCATCACTCTGGCATAACGCCCCTGCATAATGAATTTGAAGTTCAGTGGCAGAAAAGTTATGGAAAGTTGCCTTGGTGGAGTGCCCGTTATGAAGGTCCTCAGCCTGTTGGAGATGCAGACAATGACGGAAAAAATGAGTTGTTGATAGGAGGGCGCGACCCTTTTTTGAGAATCATGAAATATGATGAGGGGAAGGGATATTACGAGGAGGCAAGGATAATAGACCCTGTATGGGGATTGGGTTACAGTTTCATGGGAATTCCTGAACCCTTTGGTTCAGCCACTGGTTTCAGCATAGGAGATATAGATAACGACGGCAAGAATGAGATAGGGGTTGCATGGGGGCGCCACTTTTCCGCCTTCAAATGGGATGGGAAGGAGTATAAAAAGATGGGAATGTATGCCATAGTGAAGGATGGCTGGGGAACGACACTTGATTGCATAGTTGGCGATTGCGATAACGACGGAAAAAATGAGGTGGTGGTGACAGGTGGCTATTCAGATAACATTGCTGAAGTGATTGTACTTCAATGGGATGGCGAGAAATTCGTTAAAGAATCGGAATGGAATTATCCCGGCAATTACTGGGTTTATTTCCCATGGATAGCAGATGCGGACAATGACGGAAAAAATGAGTTGCTGGTAAATACGGATGCCACCATAGTGCTGAAATGGGAGAATGATGAATGGAAGGGCACGGTGGTGGCTCGTTACAATCAGTCGTATCCTTTTGCATGTGTAGCAAAGGACAGCGATGGGGATGGGAAGCCAGAAATCCATGTCACCTTCTATGCTCCAATGCTGAAAATTTATGAATATGATAATGGCTCATACAGTGAGAAAGCAAGTTTTTACTGGGAAGGAGAAGAGGGGACAATAGAAGCCATAGATGTGGGTAATGTCGACAAAGATGCCATGCCGGAGGTGGCGGTGGGCACAAATTATGTCCACATTCTACAGTGGAATGGGAAAGAATATGAGGAGGAATATCTCATAAATTCCACACATGGACTCCTGGCGGTAACATGCATTGGCGATTTCGACAACGACGGCATGAATGAAATAAATGCAGGAAATGTTGGAATTGATGGAATTGGAGAGAATTATGAGTCATGGATTTTCAAATATGAGGGGAAGTAAAAAATAAATGCATTCTGTAATATATCAATCAATTCCATTCCAGCCATGTTGCCGTTGAATTTACATCGAGGCGAGCGTTGCTTTCATAATGGCTGTTATATGTCCAGTTTAGATATTCTGATGCCCCTCCTCCTGTCATGAGAGCAAAAAATTTGTTGGAATGGAATCCGAAGGCGTAATGATGGAGAATCCATTCATCGAAGGTCATGTCCACAGGAATCCATCCATAGTTGGGAAGATAGATCAGCACCATTCTGTGAAATATGTCATCTGAATATGGGGGCTTCTCCGCAAGATATGTGCCACCTTTATATTTGGCGGGAATGCCAGCAGCCCTGCATAAAGCAATATAGGAGAAGCAATACTCGGAGCATGAGCCATTTCCTCTTTTGAGCACCGTTGGCGCATCATCCCATCTATTATCTATGGCATAACTGAGAGTTTTTATTACATAGTCGTGGAGTTTTATTGCCTTGATAAGAATGTTATCTACGCCCTGAGTAACATTTTTCACAATTCCCTGAATGAAGGGGTCATTTATTTTATACATCTCCCCATCCTTGGTGTAATTTTTAATTATATTGGATGGTATTTCATTGCCAACCAGGAAGGGTAAAAGAATATATCTTATGTTGTATACCTTTCCCTCCACCGTCCATGAAATTTCCCTTTCCTCACCAGGTGGAAGAATAAAATGGTAGCATGCCACCTCCTGTCCATATTCATCCTTCAATGTCTCATCTGGCTGGGGATTAAATTTTATCCCATATATTTCCTGATTCGGCAGAGAAGGAGGGATGGCAAAATATGCCGTAATGTTGGCTGTAATACTATCATTGTTTCTCACCACATCTTTATATTGAATGATTACATCTTTGCTTCCCCATCTCCAGAAGAGAAAGGGAGGAAGGGAAAAAGATGATTCTTCTTTTGCCGTTCTTTTTACATTTATACTGAAGTTTTCTGCTGTTGTCATTCCTAAAACAAGGAATATAATAAGGAAAGCAAACAGTCTTTGGTTCATATTCATTAATGGAAAAGGAATAAAAAATTTTTTATATTGCCTTTTCCACACGAAATGCAATTTTTTTATTTTTACAAAATAAAAAAAGTTAAAAACCTCCACATATTATCTCTGTAGAAGGGGTTG
>CAZTWM010000097.1:0-4870 GCA_964617935.1 uncultured Thermoplasmatales archaeon
GATTACTCTCTCCATTTTCGTTTATCCATGCAGATATATTCCTGCGGAAAACAAATTAATCTACACCGATAGCGTGAAGGTGGATATAAGTTATGAAACTTCTATGCCTGCCGCAAATACTGTCGATACATATGATTTGCTCATTGTTTGCCCGGATAAGTACAAGTATGGAATGGGATGGTATAATGCTCTCCTACCCTTAGCAGAACATAAAGAAAATCATGGAATAAAAACAAAAATTGTTACTCTGGATGAGGCAATCAGTGGAACATATTTTCCTGTTGAAGGAAGAGATGATGCAGAAAAGTTAAAATATTTTATTAAAGAGTCTGTAGAAAACTGGGGGGTCAAATATGTCATGCTTGTTGGTGGAAGACAGGGAGGAGTTTTCCAGGAAAGATGGTTGATGCCCGTTAGATATACTCATTTAGATGACCAGTCCAACTGGGAAGCCAGCTATGTAAGCGACCTCTATTATGCAGATTTATATAAATATGATAATGGCAATGCTGTCTTTGAAGACTGGGATAGCAATGGCGATGGAGTATTTGCAGAATGGAGTGGATTCAAAAAAGATGTTCTGGACTTAAATCCTGATGTTATAGTTGGGAGACTGGGATGCCGTAATAAAATGGAAGTGAAAATGATAGTGGATAAAATAATTCAATATGAAAACAGCAACGCAAAATCAAGCGACTGGTTTAAGAGGCTGGTGGTAATAGGAGGCGATACCTTTGCAAGAGATCCAAATGACCCCTATTATGAGGGAGAGGTGAGCAATCAGAAGGTTATAGATTATTTGCCCGACTTTCAACCGGTCAAATTATGGACATCTCTGGGCACTTTAAATGGGCCAGATGACATAATAAATGCCATAAGCCAGGGATGTGGCTTCCTTGACTTTGAAGGACATGGAAATCCAATGAGCTGGGCTACTCACCCACCCTATGATGAAAATACATGGATAGGAATAGATGTTTTTAAGTTTTCAAAGTTTTCCAATGATGGAATGTACCCCGTATGTATGATAGGCGGTTGCCATAACAGCCAGTTCAATGTGAGTGTTTTCAATCTTGCAAAGATAAGAAAGATACGCGAGACCTACTACAAATCAGAATGGAGTCCTGAATGCTTTGGATGGTGGATTGTCCGCAAGCCAAATGGAGGAGCTATAGCATCTGTGGGCAATACTGGACTTGGATATGGATATATAGGTGATTACAACAATGACAGCATTCCAGATAGCATACAGGGACTGGGAGGATGGATTGACACAGAGTTCTTCAGGATATATGGGCAGGAAGGCAAGGACATATTGGGAGAGATGCATACAACTGCTTTGGCAAACTATGTGGCAACTTTCCCTGTGATGAAAGACAATATTGACTGCAAGACAGTGCAGGAGTGGGTATTGCTTGGCGACCCCAGCCTCAAGATAGGTGGCTATTAGCCACCCCTTTCCCCAAATTTTTTATAAATCTCTCCTTTTATAAATCATGTTTAGGGTCCTTCTGGCATCATTGACTGCAATTTCATTACTTCTTCCAATAATTTCATATAGGTATTTCTCCCATATAATGCGGCTGATGAGAATAAGGAGGGCAAATTTCCTGTTGGCGGGCGCCGCCCTGCTGGTAACAGGCTATATCTTTTTCCTCCTTCCCTGGTTATTCATAGAAAATGATGTGCCTGCCATAAGGTTGTTTTCCTATTACTTGGTTATGGGGGGGCTGGGCGTACTTGCATATGGTGTATTTAAAATATATATGGAGTGGAAGGAAGTGGTGAGATGAATCTGATAACACCTCTTGCAATCAATTTATTCCTTTCCGTAACAATTTTTTTTGTTGCCATGCAAATATATAATGTTTATAGAAGAAAATACATGCTATGGTTTTTGCTTGCTCTTTTCTTCCTTCCCCTGCTCTTTATCTATTCCCTTCTTGAGTGGGTTTATTTATCGAAAATAAGCATATATTCCATAGTGGCATATCCTCTCATAATTATAGCAATGGAGATATCGACCATAATGGCACAGAAAAATTTACTCACTTCTTTAAAGAAAGGGGAAAAAGTGGAATATTCTCTGTTGCTTCGTGAGGACATTGCTCTCATAAGGGCATTTGAGAAGATGGCAAATTATCTGATAGGCAGAATATCTCTTTTCATAGGTATAAAGGATGTTGAGGAATTACTGGAAGAATGTATTGAAAAATATCCTGTTCTTGCAGGATGCTATATAGGCATGGATGAGAAATTGAAGACAGATATAATGGAGGAAAATCTGGGAGAAATGGACTATGAAGAGATGGAAAAGATGTGCATGGCATTCTCTTATTTCCTCACAAAACTGGTGGATATACAGGCGGCTTTTGTTCCATATACTGAGATGGCTGAGGAATTGCTGAGGGAAATTAAAAAAATGGATGGGAAAATAGTGAAATATTTCGTTCCCTTCGTCCTTTTTAAAATTGTTCTTGAGCCCATTATAAGAGAATATAAAGGAGAGGAACTCAAAAATATAAGAATGATGGTGGACGTGGAGGGGATATACATAAACAGAAAGGGAGGAATAGAATATCATGGAATATATGAATATGATGCCATAACAAGGGAGGATAAATTCATAAAATTTCTGGAAAGATTGCTTGTTTCTCTGGGAGGGGATGAAGGGGTGAGGAAAAGGATTACAGAAATACTGAGAAAACTTCCAGAGAATGTGAAGGAGGAGATATACAGATATGAATTCATAAAGAAACTTCCACGAGGAATTCTGGATGAGGAAAAAATTGTTCTTTCCAGCAAGGATAAATTAATCCAGGAACTAATAGAAAGAAAGGAGAAACTTGAGGAGGCATATTCCCGCCTTGCCCAGGCTAAAATGGATAAAATGAAATCGGATTTCGTTGATATAATAGCCCATGAGTTAAAAACACCCCTTACAGCAATAAAAACATATACTGAGTTGATGAGGAAGGGAAAACTGGGAAGAATAACAAAACTGCAGAAGGAAAAACTGGATAGAATGGCTATAAACATAGACAGAATGGCTCGCCTTATAGATGACATGCTCCAGATCCCTTCCATAGATGCAAGAGAGTTGGAACTGAGGAAAGAAATTTTTGGAGCAGAGGAGATGGTGAAAAATATTATCTCAGATGTGGAGGAAATGTTGAATGAAAGAGGGCAGAGGATAGATATTGAGATGGATGATGGATTAAAAATATTCGGGGATAAAAATTTAATAGAGAAAGCCATAAAAAATATAGTGGTAAATGCCGTAAAATACACGCCTGAAGGTGGAAAAATAGTTATTCATGGTTTGAAGGATGGAGAATACAGCCATATAATCATAAGGGATAATGGAAAGGGAATACCTCCCGATGAAATCGAAAGGGTGTTTGAACCATTTTACAGCAGGGAGGGAGGGGCTGGCTTGGGCTTGGCGATAGCAAAAAATGTTGTGGAGAGCCAT
The DNA here is from genome assembly GCA_964617935.1 of uncultured Thermoplasmatales archaeon. Lineage (GTDB taxonomy): Archaea > Thermoplasmatota > E2 > UBA202 > JdFR-43 > JAGGZK01. Next base: position 3,476 of record CAZTWM010000097.1, read on the forward strand.
GGAGGAAGGATATGGGCGGAAAGTGATGGAAGAAATGGCTCCACATTCCATATAATGTTGAGGATGAGAAAATGATAGGGAAAATATTGTTTGTGGATGATGATGAGAGCATACTGGATGCGGCAAAGACGGCACTGGAGGTTTATGGGTATGAAGTAATCACAGCAGACTCTGGAAAGAAATGTCTGGAAAAACTGGAGGAGGCTGATATAGTCTTCTTGGACATAAAAATGCCTGAAATGGATGGAATAGAGACTCTCAAGGAAATCAAGAAGAGAAAGCCTTCTCTGCCAGTGGTTATGATAACAGCATATGCCACCGTGGATACAGCCATAGAAGCAATGAAGATTGGTGCCTCCGATTATATAAGGAAACCCTTTGATATGGAGGAACTGGAGAAAAGTATACTTGCTGCCATAGAGGATGTGAAATTCAGAAAAATAGAAGATGTTCATAGAGGAGATTGTTTTGAGGAATTTCGTAAGATGGCAAAGAAAAATGGAATATGCATAACCAGAGATGTGGAAAAAGTAAAGGATATGGAGAATGTGAGCATTATCCCGATGGAAGAAAATTTGAAGCCAAGAAGCGTTGATGAAATAAGAAAAGATGTGGAAAATTTGTTGAAAAAGGGAAGCGTTATCCTCCTTACAAATCTTGAATATCTGATGAAGGGGAATGGTGTTGAAAAAGTCAAGGAATTCATGGACTGGCTCAATAAGAATGCCCTGATGAAAAATTCAAGATTGATAATTTCCGCCAATCTAAAAAATGTGGGAAAAGAGGAGAGAAAGATACTTCATGAATTGATAACCAATATCCATCTGGAAGTCTTTTCAGACTCTATTTCAAATTATATAAGGAGAAAAATCATAGAATTGCTCTCGACGGGGGAGAGATATCCCTTCACAAAGATAGCACAGGAACTGGAAATAGAGGATAATCCGAAATTAAGTTTTCACCTGAAAAAATTAAAGGATGATGGTGTTCTTGAGCAGGATGAGGAGAAGCGTTATTATCTTTCAAAGATGGGAAAGGAAATAGCAGAATTGATGGAAAAGATAAAAAAGGACAGGCTGAAGAGAGGGGGAAAAATCATCTGGATGCCCATGGAAGGGTAGAAATAAAAAAGGATTTAGCATATATTATTCATGTTTGAAAGAGAGCATGGAATAATTGTTGCCTGTGACGTTGATGATATGGAGGCATTGAAGGAACTTTATAATGTAACTCATGACATAGAGGGTATTGTGGGTTACAAAATAGGGGCGAATCTTGCCCTTCAGTATGGTTTGAAAAATATAATGGAGGAGGTGGATTTCTCTCTGCCAGTCATATATGACCACCAGAAGGCAGGAACAGACATTCCAAGAATGGGGGAGAAATTTGCTAAAG
>CAZTWM010000098.1:0-4867 GCA_964617935.1 uncultured Thermoplasmatales archaeon
ATTTGATTTTAGAACCATATACAGTATAACAAGAGATATTGAGAAAGCAATGGAGGTATACTTTGTCTTTGGAGGCATACCATATTATCTTTCCTTCTATGATAAATCCATTTCTCTAAAGGAGAATATAAGGAAAATTGTTCTTACCAAGGGTAGAAATCTTTATGATGAACCTTTAATTCTTCTTCGGGAGGAGTTTAGAGAATCGAGGATTTATAGGCTCATGCTGAAGTATCTTGCTTTAGGATATAGAAGCCTTGGAAAACTGTGCTCTATTACAGGTATGGATAAAGGTAATCTGAGCAAGTATTTAGATACTCTCCGAGAAACAGGTATTGTGGAGCATATAATTCCTTATGGGAAGAGAAGAGGTGGAATATATGAAATATCTGACCCATTTATGGACTTCTGGTTTAGATTTGTTTATCCATATAGGGGAGAGCTGGAGATGGGTAATATGGAAACTGTTCTAAACATATTTGAGAAAGAAAAAAATATGTACTTTGGATACAAATTTGAGAGGTTGATAAGAGGGCTTCTCACAATGAAATTCTTCCCAGAACTCATGCACTATGGTAGCGTAGCTAAATGGTGGAAAGGAGGAGAAGAAGTAGATATAATTGCTACTAGCAATAATTCCATGCTTTTGGGTGAGTGTAAATGGAGTGATGGAGTTGATGCTGAAAAAATTATAAGCAGGATGAAGAATGTAAGGGGAATACCATGGAAAGGAAAAATAGAATATGCAGTTTTTGCAAAATCTTTTAATAGGAGGAGCCAAGAAGCGTATACCTATGATCTCGAGGACATTGAGAATATTCTGAAAGGATAATTGCCTTATTATATTATTTCTTTTAACTTTTCTTTTGCACTTTTTGTTCTCTGGTTCTGGCATCTTCTTCATTCATCATATTTTATCCCTCATTAATGTTATCTGAAATAAAGAAAATCATATAAAAGTTTGTTTGTCATTTGATTTTATGGAGAAATAAAAATAAAATTTCAAATGTATTTAGTTATATTTATAAGAAGAAAGGCATTTAAAAATAATGGAAATTGAGAGAGCAAGGAGGTATATGGACAAAATTGATTTAATAAAGGAAAGGATAAATGATATAAAAGAATGGATTGGGAATGTTTCCATGGAAGAGTTTATGGAGGATAAAAAATTAAGATTGGCAACATATAAGGCTTTTCAGGAGATTATAGAATCATCGATGGACATTTCCTCCATGATGGTGAGAGATTTAAATTTGATGGTAAGGGATGATTATTCAAACCTGAATATGCTACATGAAAAGAAGATTCTGCCCATGGATGTGATTGATGCCCTCAAGGAGGGGAATGGTTTGAGAAATAGGTTGATTCATAGATATAATAATTTAAAGGAGGGTATAGTTTTTACTTCCATTAACAGCTTATTGCATTATTTTGAAAAATTTATTGAAGAGGTCAAAAAATGGCTGAAGAAGAAGATATAAAGGCAGTTGAAAAGGACTTTCAATTTTTAAAAGATAAAATTTTGGCTCTTCTGTTGTTTGGCTCCAGAGCGATAAAAAAACAACATAAAAAAAGTGATTTTGATATATGTATAATAAAACCTGATGACCGGGAAATTATTAAAGAGATTTTCAGAAAAATTGATGTGGTGAGGAGAAAATATGATGTATATTTATTTGAAGAATTGCCATTATATATGAAAATGGAGGTGATAAACAATCATAAAATCATTTTTTCTAAGAATATTTATGATTTGTATGAATATTTTTATTTTTATAGAAAATTATGGAAGGATCAGGAAAAGAGAAATAGAATAACCAGAGAGGATATATTGAAAATGCTGTAAAATTCATGATAATTTTATTATTTTCTTTTCCCCTGTCGCTTTCATTGCCACCTCAATCATCTCCACAGCCCTTTTTCCAGCATACATATCTGCCACAGGTTGTTTCCTTGTTTCAATGCAATCTATAAAATTCTTCAATTCTTCCTTCAATGGCTCCCTGTATTCTATGGGAATGGTGTAAGAGCCTTCTGTTGATATTCCCTCCGAGGAAATGGTGATGTCAAAAATTTTTATTTCATTTGGTTTCAGATAGTCAACAAATGCACTCATTTTGCTCCCAACAACAGTGAGTTCCCTCCTCTTACCATTGGGCGAGAGCCAGCTCTCAAAGGCATATCCCCTGACATTGTTATCAAAATAGGAGATAATCTGGGCTACTTCTTCTGTCTCACCAATATAATTCCCCATGGTTGCAAATATTGCCTCCGGATAATCTCTATCCAATAAATAGCAGAATATATCCACTTCATGAATGGCAAGAGCAAACATAACACCCATATCCTTTCTCGGCATCCTCAGGGAATAACGGTTGCTCATCATGTAGTATATCTCTCCGAAATCCCCCCTTCTCATTCTTTCCCTTATTTCATTAACGGCAGAATGGTATCTGAATATATGCCCCACACTCAATATATTACCATTTTTTTCTGCTATTTTTATTAACTCCTCCGCCTCTTTTGAATCGAGCGTCATTGGTTTTTCCACAAGAACATCCTTTCCCGCCTCCATAAATTCCTTCGTTAATTTGTAATGGGTGGTTGAGGGTGTGGCAATGACAACCCCATCTATATCTGAATGTATAAGTTCTTTATAGTCAGTTGTATATGGCAAATTAAAACTTGATGCCATTTCCTTTATTCTTTTCTCATCGATATCACATACCTGGAGAGTATCTATCATGCCTTCATCCATCAATTCCTTCAATGCCCTCACATGATTTTTTCCCCAATAACCCGTTCCAATAACTGCAATTTTCATTTTCTCAACCATTCCTTTATTGCATTCGCCACATATTCCACATCCTCCCTTTCCATCTGGGGATGCATGGGTATGGACAAAATCTCCCTTGCAATTTTTTCAGTAACCTCAAGTTTAACATTCCCATATTCCCTCATGGACGGCTGCAAATGAACAGGTATCGGATAATGTATGCCCGTTGCAATCCCCTTCTCCTTCAGAAACTCCTTCAGTTTATCTCTTTCCCCATGCCTTATTACATACAAATGATAAACATGCTTTGCCCATTCCTTTTCCATGGGAAGAACAACATCCTCCTCCTCAAGGATTTCATCATAAATTCCTGCCACCTCTCTCCTTTTTTCAATCCATTCCGGCAAATGTTTCAACTGCACCCTCCCTATGGCTGCAAGTATCTCACTCATTCTGTAGTTGAAACCGACAAAGTCATGCTCATATTTTTTACCCGCAATCCTTCCCTGGTCAACCAGTGCTTTAGCCTTTATTGCATACTCCTCATTATTTGTTACAATCATCCCTCCATCTCCTGCAACGGTCATGTTTTTGGAGGGGAAAAAACTGAAGGCTGCAATATCTCCAATACTGCCCACCTTCTTTCCTTTATACTCCGCTCCATGTGCCTGGCATGCGTCCTCAATTATTTTTAAATCATGTTCCTCTGCAATTTCCTTTATCTCATCCATATTGCATGGATGCCCGTATAAATGCACGGGCATTATCGCCTTTGTCCTTTCAGTTATCTTCTTTCTTATATCCTCTGGATTTATGGTATATGTCTCCTCATCAATTTCTGCAAAAACAGGCTTTGCACCTATGTGAACCACAGGAGAGACGGTTGCTATAAACGTATGGGAAGGAACAATGACTTCATCTCCTCTTTTTATTCCAATAGCCAATAATGCAACATGCAGGGCGGAGGTGCCCGAATTGGTTGCTATTCCATATTTTGCCCGGACAAATTCTGCAAACTCTTCCTCAAGTTTCTTTGCCTCCTCACCCTTCACGTACCTCCTGCTTTCCAGAACTCTTATTGCAGCATTTTTTATTTCATCATCCACATACATTTCAGCCATGTTTACTTTCATTTTATTCCTCCCATTCATATGGTGTTTTGTAATAACCCAAGATGCATTCCAACTCTTTAACCTTTTTTATCACCCTTGCGGGATTTCCAGCAACAACACTGTCAGGTGGCACATCTTTTGTAACAACGCTTCCCGCCCCAATCAATGAATTTTTACCTATTTTAACACGGGGAAGTATTGTTACATTGCCACCAATCTTTGCATTTTCTTCTATAACAACATTTTTGGCACACTCCTCCCATTTCGGGCAGGGAGGATGGAGAACATTGAGTATTGTTACCCTGGGACCAATCCATGCCTTCTTTTTTATTATCACAAACTCTGGGATAAAACAATGAGAATGTATTCTTACATCATCCTCAATGATGTTTTCCCTCTCAACAACAGTATGGGAGCCAATGCTTACATTATTCCCTATAACATTATTTTCCCTTATCAATGCACCATGTCCTGTCTGAAAGTTATCTCCAATTTTATTTCCTGCATATATGACAGTATGAGACCTTATTACCGCATTATTCCCTATTTGTAACTTTCTGGTTGGTTTACGTGGCTCAACACCGAGTAAAACGTATTCACCTATTCTAGCGTTATTTCCTATTATCACATTTTTCATATGGTTAGGAATTTCTTATTCAAATAAAAATATTGCTCAATGATTAAAATATGTTTCGATATACCCCTAATAATTTCCTTTCTTCATTTTTCCAATTATATTTTTCTACTGCTGCCTTTAAAGCATTTCTTCCTAACTCCTCATATAGTTCTGGGTTATCTCTGAGTTTTCTTATGCCTTCCTCCACTGAGTTTCTATTATAATCTACTATTATCCCACATTTTAATTTCTCTGTCATTTTAGCAGGATTGGTCCCCTTTGTGGTAATTATTGGTCTTCCACAAACCATCGCTTCAAATTGTTTATTCATTGTCATAATAGATCAATATTTGCTCTCTGGGT
>CAZTWM010000099.1:0-4860 GCA_964617935.1 uncultured Thermoplasmatales archaeon
TGTTCAATCATTGCCTTTTATTCACAAATAGTTAGATTAGAAAAGAAATAATTTGGTGTATTTTTGCTTGTTTTTTCAAATCATCATGCATTTTTACGGCAATAATAGCAGCAAAACAAACTATTTTGTTGAAAAATTTGTTATTGTTGAAGCTTCAACAATAACAAAATACAGATTTAAAAACGGTAAATCTGTATCTGCCAATAGGGTAAGATAATGAGTAAAGAAAATTTATATATGGGTAAAAGATATTACATCTGGAGGTAAATAAATATGAAAGAAAAAGCATTATTGCTGGGAATAGTTTTGGTGTTGGCTACCATGGCAACAGCAAATATTTTTTCTACAGAAAATACGTCCATGAAGGAAAGCAGTAACGTGATACATGCCATAATGGCTCATGGAAATGCACATAATCTGAAACTACAGGGAAAAGAAATTGAAAATGCTTTTGTGAGGGCACCTGTAGCCAGCAGTATACCTGTGGCAAATACAGAAGACACTGAATATCATCCCACCATAGCATCTTCTGGCAATACATTCTTTGCGGGCTATGTTTATGCCCCGAGCATAATAGAGCAGTATGTTTACATGGCGGTATCCACGGATGGAGGAAATACTTTTGAAAATGCAGGATACTGGAATATAGAGGGCGTGACAGACTATCCCTCCTTTGCCAACTGGGGTGGAAACACATTCTATGGAACTTTCATGCCAGACCCGAATACGGCATACACCTATTTAATGGAGATACAGGATATAACAGATACAAGCACGTGGGGTCTCGTTTACTGGGACTGGTCATCTTATGGATGGCATGACTTTATGGAACCAAAAATAGCATGTGATAACAGCCAGAATCCATGGGAATTCGGAGTAATTGCCTTTGTGGCATCCACCACATATACGGAGGAGGAGTTGATCAATGGTCCTCACATGTTTTTTGCCGATCCTGACACAGAAAATAGTGGATGGATAAGCTGGTGGGAATATCCTGGATGCCAGCATGCAGACGCAACCATAGATAAGGCAAAGGATATGATTTATACAACCTACGACTGGTATAATGATACTGCCGCAACCTGGAACATACTTGTATGGGCAAGAGGTTTTGAAGATCCCTTCGACGATAACGTAAGTTTTCTGGTTGAAATACCCACAACATTCTATGCAGTAAATCCCGCCATTGCCGCCTATAATGATAACGTGGTTGTTGTTGCTCAAAGTGATGAGCACATAAATCAGGATATAGTCTGCTTCTATTCTTCTGATGGTGGAATGACATGGGAAACGAGTTATGTAACCAGCGCAACCCAGGACGATTTATACCCCGACATAGTTGTTTCGGGAAATAAATTGATATGTACTTTCGTAAGGGAGGGCAACCTTTATTATTCATCCAGCGAGGACTGGGGCGCAACATGGAGTGAGCCAGTGAAAATAAATGATGTAGATGGAAGCGTTGCTTCAGAATTTGGAACATCCTACGCATGCTCTTCTGGGGTCATATGGACAGATACCAGAGATGGAAATCCAGATGTCTATTTCGACACATTTCCTGCCCCCATAATAAACATTGAAATCAGTGGGCTATTTGGAGTGAAGGCGACAGTTTCCAACACGGGAAGTATAGCAGCAGAAAATGTGCCATGGAGCATAAAGTTATCGGGATTTGTTCCTATTGGAAGCACAAAAGAGGGAACCATCTCCTCCCTGGAACCCGGACAGAGCACAACCATAAAAACGGGACTTGTTTTTGGTATAGGACCCACAGATATAACTGTGAATGTTGGCGGAACCACAGCAACGGCACATGGCTTTGTCCTCGGACCTCTTGTGCTGGGAGTGAAATAACCTCTCCCCTTTCTATTTTTGTTTTTACTAATCTTTTCCATAAAGAATTGCATCTATGAGCACCGCTATTATTCCTGTCAAAAACACCATGTCCAGAATTGCAGCACCTCCTATGCTTGCCATGGTGGTTGAATGGATTTTGATGCTCAACAATTCTTTCAAATGCAACAAATCTGCGCCTATTAACACACCCATTGTTCCCGAGGAATAGGCAATGGAAGCAGATTTCTTCTTGCTCTTTATGCTCACCAATAAGGAATAAAAACTTGCTGCTATGGGGGGAATAAGCCAGTAAGGAAAATAGGAGGTGACTCCACTGCTCGTCACCTGTGTAACGTGATAGGCAAAGTAGGCAACAATTCCCATTCCTATTATACCACGTAGAACAACCTTTCTGGATATCATTAAGTATATGCTTATAATAATGGGAATCAATGCCCCACCCACATTTATTGCTATGAGCCACCTGTTATATCTGAAAAGAGGGAGGTCAAACCATCCAAAAATTATGCAACTGAAAACTATCATGCTTGCCTCCCACTTTTTAAAACCCACTTCTTCAAATGCGGAGTATATTAAGAGATAGAGAATGTAGAATGCGAGGGCAAATATGAGCAAGGTGAGCAACGAAAGCATGGTGTAATATCATTCAAATATTTTAATCAATTCCCTTAAATCTCTTTTCTTTACCACATAATCAGCATATCTTTCTATTTCCCCATCAGGATTGAAGGCTATGCCCGCCCCCGCCATCCTCATCATTTCCCCATCATATTTAGTGTCCCCCACAACAACCACATCTTCTCTTTTTAAATCAAGAATATGCATTAAATCTTTAAGAACCCTTTCCTTCTTCCTTATGGGAACTCGATATATCCCCTTCCACGGGACTCCCTTCCTGAATTCTATTCCGTTGGCAAAAACATATTTCACTCCAAATCTTGCTATTCTTTTCGCAAGAATATCTATCCCCCCTGAAATTATGGCAACTTCACCCCTCTTTCCAAAAAATTTCATACACTCTTTTATACCTGGAGTGAGAATAACTTTCTCCAACACCTTCACTATATCCCTTCTTTTTATGCCTTTCTCCCTCCATTTTTTAATATCTCCATCCATGAATTGTCTGTCATTTATTTCTCCTTTCCTGTATTTTTTTACCAGTTCGGAATTATCTATGTTAAATTTATGATTGATTATCCTCCATGAACTCCTTTCCTCAATGAGTACGCCGTCCATATCAAATACAGTGAGCATTATATTGCATATAGTTTTTAAATTTAAATTGCATACATAATTGAGATGAGTTTGGTACCAAAAATAGGAATAACGGGCGTCCCCCAGATTGGAAAAACAGAGGGTTTGATGAAAATCATAAAGCGATTGGAAGGAGAGTACACCTTTGGAGGATTGATAACAAAGGCAGTGGAGGAAAATGGAAAAAGGGTTGGATTCAAAATGATTGACTGGCTTACCAAGGAGGAGAAATTACTTGCCCATGTAAACCTTGATACTTCCTACAGAGTGGGGAGATACAATGTTGACATAAAAGCCCTTGAAAATTTTGGATTGCCCGCCATAAAAAGAGCCATGGAAGATGAAAATGTGGATATAATAGTTATAGATGAAGTGGGAAAAATGGAACTGGAAAGCAGAAAATTCAGAGAAATGGTGAAAGAAGCACTTGAATCTGACAAACCGGTATTGCTCACCTTACATAAAAAATCTCGGGATTCTCTCCTCCAGGACATAAGAAACATGAATAATGTGAGGATTTTTGAAATAACAAAGGTGAACAGAAATCTACTACCCTACAAAATAGAAAAACTGCTGAAGGAAGAATGGCATCAATGATTGAAGAGGGAAGGGCAAAAATTTTTCTTGAAGATTTCACCAGTTTTAGAGGTCCGGGAAAGAAAAAACCGGGTTTTTATAACCCCTCCTTTTCCCTTGATAGAGACATCCAGTTGCTATTCTGCCAATATGCTGTGAACAATGGAGCAAGAAAAATACTTGATTCCATGGCTGCAACGGGTATAAGGGGCATAAGGATGGCGAAGGAAGTGGAAGGGGAAAAGGAAGTGGAAATCAATGATGTTAACCCAGAATCATATGAGATAATAAGAAAAAATGTTGAAATTAATGGAGTAGAGGTGAAAATATTCAACAAAAATATATGCTCTCTTTTGCAGGAAAGAAAATATGATTATATAGACCTCGATCCCTATGGTTCACCCATACCATTTATTCCATGTCTTTTTTCTGGAATGAAAAAAAGGAGTTATGTGAGTATTTCCGCCACCGACACCGCCACCCTGTGTGGGGCTAACAGAAGGACATGTATACGAAAATACCATGCAATTCCAGTGGAAGGGCATGCAAGAAAGGAGGGAGGATTGAGAATTTTAATGGGATATATAGCAAGGCAGGCATCAAGTTACGATTATGGATTCATCCCCATACTCAGTTATTCAAGAGGACATTATTTCAGAATTTATGGGCTTATGGAAAAGGGGGCGAGAAAGGCAGAGGAAAGCATGGCAAAAGTTGGATGGATTTACTGGGACGATGGGTGGAAATCATTGCCTTTTGAGAGAACAATTGAAAAGGCATATGGTCCCATGTGGATTGGCAGATTACATGACATCTCTTCCATCAAAAAAATGGAAAAGTTGATGAATAAAATGAAACTGGAAAATGAAAGGAATATTGGCATATTATTTTCATATTTTAAAAAGGAATTTTTCCTTCCTCCAATGTATTATGAAAGTAATATCATTGCCTCCCAAGTTAAAGGAAAACAGCCGAAAATAGAGAAATTGATATATCGGCTGAAAAATTCTGGGTATCAGGCGGGAAGATGCCATTTTGCCTTCAATGCAATTAAAAGCAATGCCCCCTACAGTGAGATAAAAAAATTATATAAAAGGGAGAAGAAAGATGATGCAAAATGACAGTAGATGACCTGATTTTTCGCATTGCGTGCAAAATTTCTTATGTTGGATT
>CAZTWM010000100.1:0-4781 GCA_964617935.1 uncultured Thermoplasmatales archaeon
AGCGATTCATCTTTGGGCTAAAGCCCAAAGGGTTCTCGCTCTGTTTTAACTAAAATAATATTTATTTTCCTCTGGAATATCAGGTTCAGGCAAATTTTCTTTTCTAAGCCTTTTATAAAGTGTATCATGTAAATTCATTATAATTATAGAGTAAGGTTATTTAAAAATTTTTTGTCTTCCTTGCTCGACAAGACAATCCATTTCCAAATATTTCTATAATTAATTGGCTTTATTGCCTTTTATTCGATAAGGGAACAAAGAATTTAGCACTTAGTAAATAAAATTTTACAATTCAATCTCAATATTAGCACATTTTCTACATTTTCTACACAAAAATGAAAGGCAAAGGTTGTTTTATACATCTTCTACAATCCCAAAAAAGTATATTTCAGGCGCTGAGGGGGGGATTTTCAGGCAACCACCTAGAAATGCAATTTGGAGGCGGTTGCAATTTGAACCCCCGAGGGGCAAAGCCCCACAGGCTCTCCAGGCCTGCGCCGTTCCGGGCTGGGCTACCTCAGCACCTTTTTCCACATTGGCGGATATATTCCGCGGGGCATGAGCACGCGCTTTATATCTGCAACCACTCCCTTGTCCCTTTCCATTATTTCTCTGGTGTCCATTAAAGCCCTTGCTATGGCAACACCTTCGCCCTTTAAAGTTTTTATGGCTATAATACTGTCCTTTTTTATACCTGTTTCCACCTCCGCCACACCAGGAATGGCAAGGTTTGCTCCATGACATATGGCATCAACGGCAGAATCTTTAACATAAATGGCGGGAAGATGGGCAATTAAATCCTCCATGGAGCGAAGGTATTTCTTTATTTCTTTTTCATTACCGTCTTCCTTCCAGAATATATAGGCATCGAGCAAATCCTGCAGTATGATGGCTTCCTCCTCTTTGAATAATCCGCTCTTTGTTCTTCGCAATTCTTCCATATGTCCTCCCACTCCCAGTTTTTTGCCCATGTCCTTACACAACACCCTTATATAGGTGCCACCCTCACATCCCACCTTGAAAAGCACATCCCTCCCATCTATCTCAATTATATTGAGGTAATAAATGGTTCTCTGCCTCCTCACTCTCTTCACAGCCGCCTCCCTAGGGGGTGTCTGCCATATTTTTCCAACAAAGCCTCTTGCCACCTCCTTTATTTTTTTCTTGCTCACATCACCATGGAGGCGGAGTACAGCCACATACTCCTTCCCTATCTCATGCATCAATCCTATGGCTTTTGTGGCATTTTCAAGCGCTACAGGCAGAACGCCTGTTACGTTAGGGTCAAGGGTGCCGCCATGCCCCGCCTTATTTAAATGAAGAATCTCCTTCACCCATGCAGTTACCTGATGGGATGTGGGTCCAGATGGCTTATCCACTATAACGAGTCCATTTTTAAGCAGTTCTTCCACGCTTCTCTCCTGCGGTCTCTTGCCAAAGAAGGGATTCGTCTCTGCATCTTCCTTCACAAGCCTTTTCCTTCTCTCCATTTCCTTCATCCTCAAATAGTGTGGGTGTATAAATTCTTTGCAGAAAGAGGATAACAATTTAAGAATGATGTCCAACCTTTTCTATTATCTGGGAAGTGATTTTCAAAAAGAAGAAATATCATGTGATAGAAATTTGCTTTCATGCCCTTCACCCACAATATCAAATTCATAATTCTCATTCTCCCATTCCATGACTGCTTTGACGGATACCATTAACCCACATGAGTAAACATTATTTGGGATACCATTTGCAACTTTTCTTATTCATGGGGCAAACATGCCTTGTCCTGCAGGGCGGACCAGCCTTCTCAAATATGGTGGGCGCCACTTCTTTAACCAACTTCAGCATCTTCCAGGCAAGTTTCCTTATTTCCCACTGGGAATGCAAACAGCATCTCAACTCAAAGAAATTGAGGAGGGAGCGGGCATTCATGGAAACAACTATTCTGGTGGCGGAGGCGTTGGGTAGAACATATCTTGCATCCTCCACGGGCACCTTTTCCTTTAATCTATCATAAAAATCCCAGATTTTATCCATCATCTCCTCATATTCCTTCTTGAAATTCTTCTCTATGCTTCTTGGGATTATATATTCCCTTTCCTGCTCCACATATCTCTGACTCTGCTGAGAGTAGGAGGCAATGCGGTGGCGAACCAGCTGATGGGTGAGGGCACGGGAAACGCCAGAGATGGCAAAGGTGAAATAGGCATGTTCCACAACGCTTGTGTGTCCCATGTCTATGACCGCTCTCAAAACCTTTCTGAGTTTCTCCTCACTGGCATTCTTCAAATCCTCAAAATCGCTTTTTGAATGGGTGAGCAGTGCTGCCGCAGCCGCTATTATATCTGGTTCTGGTGTGTGGGCAATAAGTTTTACTTCCATTATTTCCTCTCTAAAATCAACTCAATGAGTTTTTCCATATCCCTTATCCTTTTCAATTCCTCTTTTTTTATAACTGGAACTCCCTCTATATTCTTCCTGCCAAACTTTTCCATGAATATGACGGAGTCCCGCTCCACAACCTTTGATATATTTGCTATCAAACGTGCCTTCTCCTCTATCCTCCTTTCATTTACTCCAACTATGAGACGTTCATCGAGCATCTCACTTATAGCATGGAACGGGCTCCTCTGTGTTGGAAATATAAATGCCCCCATTTTTTCCACTATCTTGAGCATTTCATGGTGAATCTCCCTTTTTATACTCAACTCTTCCTTCCATATTTCCTCCCACAGATTTATGGGCTTTATGAACTCGGGACCCATTAACTCTGCCATCCTTTCCGCCACTTCTATGCTTGCCCTCTCCCCCTCCTCATACATCCTTATTGCTCTTCTGGAAACTCCAACAACCCTCGCAAGATGTCCAACAGAATATCCTCTCTCCTTTCTGATGCGGCGAAGCATCTCACCATCGATGTTCACATAAAATCCGCCAGGAGCAGCAGATACAAAAGGAGGAATTCCCTGAAGATAATTTTCCAAGGTTGCATAGGTCATTATTGGCACTCCATACCTAAAATACACCACATCATCTTCCAGCATGGAGGAGCAACTCCTTTTTCCCACAACAACAGGCACTCCATCCAGAAAACGGGATATGGAAATCAATTCCCTTGCCACATCCTCATTCATTGCATCTATATTATTAAGGACTTTCACAATAAGGAGCATATTGTCCTTCCTTGCCACAAAATCGAAACTGCTGGGTCTTATGCGGCATACCTCGCTACAGTAGAATCCTGCCTTTATGAGCAGATGTCGGGTTTCTTCCAGCAGCTCCTCCTTCTTCATCAAACTCATATACTACTTCCTCATATAAAAATTTAATGTGGATTGGAATAGATGATACAGACTCATTGCAAGGAGGATGCACCACCTACATTGCCACAGAGTTGGTAAAAAAATTGATGGAAATTGGATATGATTTAATTGGATTCCCCCGCCTTGTAAGATTGAATCCAAATATACCCTGGAAAACAAGAGGGAATGGAGCCGTAGCACTGAGAATTGGAAAGGGGGGAGGGAAAAGAATAAAGATAGGAGAAATGGATGGTATGGGAATTTTTTCATTTCCCTATAAAAAAAGAGATGCCAGAATGGAGGATATCATATCTGTGGTGGATGAAGTGATTCCAGCCCATGCCATGAATGATGCTGACCCTGCATTTGTCGTTTCTCCAAAAAAATTACCTTACTTTATATACAAAAAAAGTGTGAGGGAAGTGGTGAAAATAGAGGAAGTAAAGAAATGGATTGAAGGAAGAGCATTTTATAAATTTTACAGGAAAGGAAGGGGATTAATAGGGGCATCATCCGCCATTTCCTGGATTCCGCGGGATAAAACATATGAACTGATTGCTTATGGGGAAGAAAAATGGGTGGATAAAAAAAGCGTTATAGAAATGGATAAAAAATGTAAAGGAACCTTCAACAATTATGATTACAGAAATGATTACATAGCCTTGCTTCCCAAAGCAAACTCTCCTGTTTTTTATGGAATAAGAGGTGAAGATGTGGAGGAATTAATGAAAGCAAGAGAAATGCTGGTAAAAGCAAGAGAAGAAAGATGGACAATTTTCGAGACAAACCAGGGAACAGATGACCATCTCCAGAGGAAAAGGAGAATAGGAGAAATAAAGCCCTATGAATCTGTTATTGTAAAGGGAATGGTGAAGAAGGAGCCAAGAACCATAAAGGGAGGGCATGTAATCTTTTCCATATATGATGGCGATGAAATAGAATGCACTGCCTATGAACCAACCAAGGAATTCAGAGATGTGGTGAAGAAGCTAAGGAAAGGAGATGAAATCATTGTCTATGGAGGGGTGAGGGCAGAGCCCTTCACAATAAATATAGAAAAAATGGAAATAAAAAAGATGGTGGATTTGTATGAGAAGGTGGAAAATCCCATATGCAAAAATTGTGGAAAACATATGAAGTCAATGGGAAAGGGTAAAGGATATCGTTGTATTATATGTGGAAAAAGGGCGGAGGAGGAGGAAGCAAAATATGTAAAAGTAAGGAGGAAAATAAAACCGGGCATATATGAAGTACCTGTGATAGCAAGAAGACATCTGGCAAAACCATTGAAGAGAATGGGATTAGAGAATTGTTAGGAAATTGTTAACTTAAGAAAATATAAAGTTAAAGATAGGTCGAGCATAATCTCCCTGTTTAAGGGAAGGAATGCCCATGCTTGGCCTATTGATAAAATTTTTCGAAAAAAGAAAATTTCTAAATTTTGAATAATAAGCGCTGGGAGCAGGATTTTCAAGCAACTTGCTTGGA
>CAZTWM010000101.1:0-4708 GCA_964617935.1 uncultured Thermoplasmatales archaeon
GGGCCGGTAGATCAGTGGAAGATCGCTTGCTTCGCGAGCAAGAGGTCGCGGGTTCAAAAGAGGGGTTGCTCTCTCCCCGCAAAAATGCAACCCTTCGGAGCATCCCGCCCGGTCCATAAAAATTTATTCACTTATTCTTCCGTTCATTACAATATTTCTCACAACCGCCTCAATTCTTTCTATTGCCGTCTTCACCTTCTCCATTTTGAATTTGTTTTCCACATTTTCCTCTCCATCCATGGCAAGTTGGAGATATCCTTTGGCTATAGAAATAGGGTTAAAAAAATAGTGGGCAATATCTTCCTTAAAAATTTTCATTCCTTCATATGCCTTTGCCACGGTTTGAACCATTTTCATTATTTCTTCCCTGTCTCTCATCACTCCCAAAAATAATTTTAATTTGTTGTCTTCATATATGGGATAAAGGGATATTTCTTTATTTCCTTTCACAAGATTTGTGCTTTTTCTGCTGACCATCTTTTTTAATTCCTTTTCCAGTTGATAAATTTCTTCTGCCTTTTCATTTGCAAAGGTTATATTTCCTCTTTTATCAAGTATGAATACCCCATCATTTTTGCTATGGGTATAGAGGTTTTGATGCAGGTCATCCATTTTTTCAAAGGAATACATTTCTCTCATTTTCCAACAATATATTAGGTAGGGATATATATTGCTAATTTTCAACAAAATTGTTGTGCGAGAACAAAATTATATATACTCCTTCCTCCATCAGCAAATCAGGTATAAATGGAAACCAATTTTATTGGAAGGACGTATGAATTATAAAAATGAAATTATGATGGAGAATTATGTTTTTCAGGAAATCTTTTCATATTCTGTTATAATTTTGTCCTGTAGGAAACTTTTTTGGCGAAGATGTTTGAGTATGTAAACATTAATGCATTATGAGAAGGAAAAGAGTGCATACCATCATGCATCCTATACCTGTAAGGGTGCCAAATTTTAACCATTCCCTGGTTGTTATTTCATGTCCATATCTTTTGGAGAGAGATACAGTTATCACATTGGCTGAAGAGCCGATAGGTGTAATATTTCCACCCATTCCAACACCGAGGGCAAGAGCCCACCACAGTATACTGGAATGATAATCTGCTGCCATTGCAGAAATTACAGGTATGAAGGCGGCGGTTATGGGGATATTGTCTATAAAGGAGGAGGATAGTCCTGTAACCCATAATACCAAAATTGAAATAATGAGCACATTTGATGATATTGAAGTAATTGCCCTTGTCAGTTCATCCAGGAGCCCTGTTTCCTGTAATCCTCCAACCAAGGCAAAAAGAGCAATGAAAAACACGAGAGTGGGCCATTCAACCGCACTGAATGCCTTTTTTGGTTCTTCTGTAGAGATGATGAGGGATGCCACTCCGCCCGCCAGTGCAATGAATGCCGAGGAGATCCCGGTATATGATTCTGTTGCGAAGAAAATTATCATCCCTATGAGTATGTAAAGATAATACTTCATTTTCTTTTTATTTCTTATATACTTAGAAGCCCTTATGTTCATGAGTTCTTCAATGTTTTTCGCATCCTTTCTAATCCATCTGGCATAAATCATCCTTGCGAGTATTACTGAAAGAAGTAAAGAAGCCATTACGGGAGGAAGGAGGTGAATGAGGAAATCATTAAAGGAGTAATTGGATGCAAATGCTATCATTATATTGGGGGGATCTCCAATCATTGTTGCGACACCACCAACATTGGAGAGAATTGCTTCTCCAAGCATCACTGGAATTGGATTTATCTCAAGCATTTCCGTCACTTCCACAGTCAGAGGAATCATGAGGAGTATGGTTGTAACGTTATCTATCACCATGGAAACAAAGGTTGTCATTAGACTTAAGTAAAGAAATATAAGCCATGGTTTTCCTCTCGATAGCTTTATTGCTTTTATTGCTATATACTTAAAAAAGCCAGTCTTTGACATTAATCCAACATAAGTCATCATCCCAAATAATAAAATTACAACTTTCCAGTCCACATGGGATAGCAAATCATCAAACCCCAGAAAACCAAATAAATATCCCGCAGATACCATCATAGATAATCCGAGGAGGGCAGCTACACTCCTTTCCAGCCTTCCACTGAAAATGAGGATGTAACTTATTATAAATATTGATAGGGTTATTATTTGTGGGGCATCCGTTTTTCCCACCTCTTTTTCATATACCTCACAAATATTACAGGAATAGGAGAATGAGTGCATATTGTTTGGGTAATATGTCCTATATAATGCCAGAAGAGAAACTTTCTCCCTATGCCCATGATAAGAATGTCATTATTTTCTGCATGTTCCATTATTTTTTCTGTCACATCTCCTTTTTCTAAGAATTTTTTCACCTTAACATCCAGGAAAGAAGCCTTCCATTCTGTATTCCTGAGAATATTTTTTCCATGCTCTTCCTTTCCATCCTCCTCTATTACGTGAAGTACTTCCATTTCCGCTTTATAATAAGAGGAAAAAAGGATGGCAAAATTTTTCGCTCTCTCGCTTTTTCCTGTTCCATCGGTGGCGAAAAGCACTTTCTTTATGGGCACTCTATCGCATTCTGAAGCAACTGTGAGGACAGGGACATGGCTCTTCTTTAAAACATTCTTTACAGTGGAGCCAATTCTCTGGGCGGAGGCGGTGGTTTTCCTGCTGTACACACGCATTGCAATGAGGTCAGCATCTCTTTTCCCTGCACAATCCACTATTTTTCTGGAAGGCAAGCCTTCTATTATCCTTGTTTTTATATTTTTTATTCCCTCTTCCTCCAGAATTTTCTTTCCTCTCTCTATAGCCTTTTCAGCGCTCTCCTTCATTTCCTTATATAAGAGGGTGGTAAGCTGAACCCCTCTTTCACATGTATTAACAACACTTATAAGGCAGAATTCTGCAGAGGGAAATGCACGGGCAACATATCTTATGACATGATCCTCCAGTCCATACCCATCCGTCGGAATAATTATCTTTTTAATCAAGGGAACACCTTCTTTTATATGAGTATATGGATGAAGTGAAATACTTTTCGATTTGAGATGCACTCTGTTGGCATGAGATACATTCCTTATCATCTCGCTCTGGATAATCTTTTTAAAATGGATTTCCTATTCAATTAATGCTCAAAATTTACAATACCCTCACAAGAAAAAAAGAACCTTTCATTCCTCTGGAGGCTAATAAAGTCAGGATGTATGTGTGCGGTATGACTACTTACAGCGACGCCCATATAGGGCATGCCCGCACCTATGTGGCATTTGATATTATAAGAAGATATTTGGAATATAAAGGATATGAAGTCTTTTATGTCCAGAATATTACTGACATAGATGATAAAATCATAAATGCAGCAAGGGAAAGGAAAATGGATGCCCTTGAATATTCCCATTATTATGCCGAGAGAGCCCTTGGAGATATCTCTTCTCTTGGAGTAAAAGAAGCCAGTATATATCCCAAAGCAAGTGAACATATAAATGAAATGATTGAAATGGTTGATAAACTCGTGAAAAAGGAATATGCATATGTTTCTGAAGGAGACGTTTATTTTAGTGTTGAGAAATTCCAAGAATACGGGAAACTTTCAGGTCAGAACATAAAACAAATAAAGGTGGGGGCTAGAATTTCACCAGGAGAGAAAAAAAGAAGTCCCGAGGATTTCGCTCTCTGGAAGGCAGCAAAACCGGGAGAGCCAAAATGGAAAAGTCCATGGGGTGAGGGGAGACCTGGATGGCACATAGAATGCTCCGTCATGAGTTCCAAATATCTGGGCATACCACTGGACATCCATGGAGGGGGGCAGGATCTGATATTCCCGCACCATGAAAATGAAATTGCGCAGGCGGAGGCGGCATACAGCAAAAGATTTGTCAATTACTGGATGCATTCGGGCATGCTCAAGGTGGAGGGGGAAAAGATGAGCAAGTCCATAGGGAACATAATAAATGTCAGGGAGGCTCTGGAAAGATGGGATGCTGAGGCAATCCGATTCTTCTTCGCCTCATATCATTACAGAAGTCCCGCCGATTTCAGTGAGGAAGCATTGAAGAATGCGGAGAATGCCGTGAAAAGGCTGAGGATAGCAAGAGAAAAACTGGAGGAAGTGGCGGAGGATGTGGGATTTGAGGAAGACGAATTGGATGAAAGGGAAAAGAATTTTCTGAAGGAAGTGGAGGAAGTAAGGAAGAAATTTGAGAGGGCAATGGATGATGATTTCAATACTCCGAAGGCGATGGAATCTCTTTTTGATTTTGTCAGGATAAGTAATAAATTTTTAATGGAAAGAAAAAACCCTCATGGAGGATTGTGCAATTATGCCCTCAATGAATTTATAAAGATGGCAAATGTTCTTACTCTTTTACAGGAAGAAAAAAAGAGGGTAAAGGAGGAAGAACTGAAGAAACTTGCCCATAAATACGGAATAAAATCTGATAATGTAAAGGAAATGGTGGAGGAACTGATAATGATAAGGAAAAGGGCAAGAGAAGAAAAAAATTACAAACTTGCTGATGAGATAAGAGATGGGTTGAGGGAGGCAGGCATAGAACTGGAAGATGTGGGCAAGGAAACAAAATGGAGAATCGCATAAAAAATCAGGAGGCTTGCTATTCATCATCAAATCAGCCAAGCAATCCTCATCATCATATGGAATCTAAAAGGATGTATTAATCTTTTCTCCATGTTTTTCAAGGAAAGATTTTTTATCTC
>CAZTWM010000102.1:0-4707 GCA_964617935.1 uncultured Thermoplasmatales archaeon
TTATACCTCTTGCATGATCCCTTTTATCTTCTTTCTTTTTAACTTTCTTACTCCAGAAAACAAAATGTGAAACAATTTTGGATATTACAATCCAAAAAATCCAATAAAATTTTTATATTTGCCGCAGATAAAAGAAAAGGAGGTGTTAAAATAAAAGAGATATTGCTGTTTTCAGCCATCGTCACGGCAGGACTTTCCTTCCTGCTGTTCTTCATATCCATGGTGTCCTTCAAACGGATGAGGGAAATAAAATTGTTTTTCATTTCCATCGCACTGCTTCTATTTTTCATAAAGGGCATTATTTCCCTCATCTACCAGGAATTTCTTAACTTCCTTGTATTCATTGACTTAATCATTGTGCTCATGCTCTATCTCGCTGCAACGGGAAAATGAAGGAAGATTACCTTGCCCTTGAAACAAGAAAAAAAATATATGAGTTGATTTCCAACTCTCCTGGTTTGCATAAAAGAGAGATTGCCAGGGAATTGAGCATGTCTTTAAGCACCATCGATTACCATCTCCACTACCTGGAAAAAAAGGGTATAATTTCTGCAAGACAGGATGGAAAATACAAAAGATATTTTGTCACCGAAAAGACGGAGGCAATGGATAAAAGGATACTGCCATTACTCCGCCAGGAGACGCCCCGCAGAATAGTTATTTTCCTCCTCCAGAAACCACAGGCTATACATAAGGAAATCTGTCAGGAGGTGAAGAAGGCGCCATCCACCATTTCCTTCCATCTAAAAAAATTGATTGATGCGGGCATAGTGGATGAAATTTCTTTGGGGAGGGAGAGGGCTTATGTGGTGAAGAATCCTGAGAAAACCGCCGATTTGTTAATCACATATAAAAGCACATTTTTAGATAAGGCTGTGGATAAATTTGTGGATGCATGGGCGGGATTTGGTAAAAAATAACCCTACTTTTTGAACATGTAGAATGCCGCCAAGAAAATGAATAAAATTCCCATGGCTATTGCAGCAAATGTTGCCATAACATTTTCCCTTATAAATTCTATGCTCAACTGATGATCACTGAAATGAGGGATTGTTATAAGAATAATCTCCCCTTCCTCCGTTGATATGTTGTAGTACTCTGGGGCAATACCATCATCATCGGGATTCATTATGTCATCGAAACCGCTGGCTTTTTTAACTGGCACATCATCCAATTTTATTCTGAATCTGCCGGAAGCCACTCTATGCCCCAGGTTTATTTTTATGATTTTTCCTCCACTCTTGGAATCTCCATTCACATTCAACACTATTCCATCTTTTGAAATCTTTTCAGGATGTATTGTAACGTTTCCAAAGTAGGATATGAAATCCGTTTTATTGGTATCATAATCAATTATGGTTAATTCTCCCCCCAACGTTCTGTTCATCACAGAGCCTTCTATCCTCTTTTCCTCTTTTGTAAAACTGGCAAGCATTAAATCCCCACAGGCAGTTATGCTGTTGCCATCATAATTTATACATTTCTCACTCATCAGAATAGCACTGAAATTCTCATTTGTTAGGAAAAGGGAATAGTTGTTTTCCACATTCACGTCATAGTTTATTCCGCTTACAACAATTTTATCTGCCTTCACCCTCAGAAAGCGGGTTGGCACATCATGAAGTTCCACAATGCACCCTCCATAATCTATACGGAATGATGAACCTCTTATATTCAGGGGAATGAGAGAATTTTCGAGTTCGTCCTTCAAAAATGGATTTCTTTCCACTATTTTTTCCAGAGCGTCAAAATATTTTATATCCAGTTCAATGGAATCATTTCTGTATATTATATCCATTATGTTCTTATTATCTACGTAACAGGATATCTTTCCTTCTATACCTGAAGGCACATACTTTCCAAACAATTTCCCATCCTTCCATTCCAGGCTCCCCAGGTCTATAGCCATGGAATAGGGCAGGGCGATAAGAATAAGTACCATGGTAGCAACAACCAACCTCATCTACTTTTTATATTCCTGTATTTTATAAATCGTCTGGTGCAATCATCGAATTCTTTTCATGAGGGCTGATATCATTAAAGGGAGCAGAACTGTGGCATCCCCTTCTATGGTTGTATGTTTTGCCTTTTCCTTTATCTTTCCCCACGAAATGGCTTCTTTCATCCTTGCTCCTGAAAGAGAGCCGTCCCATTCCACTGCTGTGGTTATATAAACTGCGGCATCCAGCCCTCCATGGAACTGTGCCCACCATATGAGATGGTGTTTTGATACCCCTCCGCCTACTATTATCCCCCCAATTTTTTCCTTTTCAAAGAATATATCAGCCATCTCTTTTTCATCTTTAAAAACATCCACCTCAATCTTTCTTTCCTGACTCATTATAAACAACTGGGAGCCCACAGCCCCATCTGTTATGGCAGGAATATATACAGGTATTTTATTCTTCCATGCCCAGTAAAGGAATGATTCCTCGCCGAGATTTTTCCCTATCTCCCATGCTATTTCCCTGCTGCTGAATTTTCCTTCAATGCCCTCAAAAAATTCTCTCATCTTTTCCTCGATTATGATTCCATAACTCTCATTTGGTATAAACACATTCCCAAGTCTGTTTATACCCTCTTCATGGAGTTTTATGTCATTGGCATCAAATGAGCCATGTTTATAGGGCTTAAAACATCTCGCCATGTCGTGGTCAAGACTGCCACATGTTGTTATTATGCCATCCACCATCTTCTTTCTCACCATCTCTTTTACAACGCCTCTTGTGCCAGTAGCAAGTATGCAAGCTGGAAAGGTGAGGAAAATGAAATAATCTTCCTTAACCATCTCTTCCATTATATTAACTCCCATGGCAACCTTCTTTGCCGTAAATCCTCCTGCCCTGTAAAATTCCCTTATCAGGGAGTCAACATCCTTTACATTCTCAATTTGTATGTCCTCAACAATCATAAATGCAAAAGAAAAAGAGATATAAAAACTTAAAAGGAATTAAAAGAGGGAAGAGTTTAGTATTCGCCCATTCCTTCCATGCCTTCTCCGCCGCCACCGCCGCCGCCTTTGCCCTTGGAGATTTCTCTGGCTGCTATGACATCGTCTATACGAAGAATCATTATTGCCACTTCTGTTGCACTCCTGATTGCCTGCTTGCCCACTCTTATAGGCTCAAGAACATTCAGTTCGAGCATGTCTCCCACATCACCATTGTAAACATTCACTCCATGGTGTTTCTTACCCTCGGAATGCTCTTTCTTGAGTTTTATCAGTATATCTATCGGGTCTATCCCGGCATTTGTGGCAAGAGCACGCGGAACCACTTCAATGGCATCTGCAAATTTGTTTATGGCAAGTTGCTCCCTTCCTCCAACCGTCTCTGCATAATCACGGAGTGCCATGGAAATCTCTATGGCTGCTGAGCCGCCTCCAGTAATCATTTTTCCATCTTCAAGGGCTACTGCTATCACATTGAGTGCATCGTTGAGCCCACGCTCTATTTCATCCACAACATGCTCTGTTCCACCTCTCACCAGTATGCTCACAGCCTTTGCTTCCTTGCATTCCGTGATGAACACCATTTTGTCGTCGCCCACCTTCTTCTCCTCAACCTTTCCTGCCTCTCCGAGGTTCTCCGGCTTGATTTCGTCCAAATCAGTCAGTATTGAAGCACCTGTTGCCCTTGAAAGTTTCTCCATATCTGATTTCTTCACCCTTCTCACTGCAAATATGCCTTCCTTTGCCAGATAATGCTGTGCAAGGTCATCTATTCCCTTCTGGCATATCACAACGTTGGCTCCGCTTTCCTTTATTTTCTGAACCATATCCTTTATCATCTGTTCTTCTTGGTCAAGGAACTTCTGCAATTGCTCCGGGTCTGTTATGCGTATCTGGGCATCCACTTCGGTCTTTTTCACCTCCAAGGAGGTGTTGATTAACAAAATTTTGGCATTCTTAACCACATGGGGCATGTCCGGATGAACTCTCTCCTTGTCGAGGATTATACCATTTATCAACTCGCTATCTTCCACAGAACCGCCCTGCTTCTTCTCCACCTTTATGTTATCTAAATCCACCCTTATCTGTCCATTCACTTCCTCAGCAATTGCCTTCACCGCCTTATATGCTATCTCCGCCAGCATTTCCTTGTTGGCTCCTGCAACCTTACCGGTCATGGATGTCTCTGCTATTCTTTTTAGCATGCCCTCATCATCCGGTTTTATCTCCAAGGAGATGTTATCCAGAACCTCACATGCCCTCTTGCTGGCAAGGCGATACCCCTCTGCTATAACAGTGGGATGAATATCCTGCTCTATCAAATCCTGAGCATATTTGAGCAATTCGCCTGCGAGGACAACTGCTGTGGTTGTTCCATCGCCGCATTCCTCGTCCTGAGCCTTAGCCACTTCAACAATCATCTTGGCAGCAGGGTGTTCCACCTCTATTTCTTTCAGTATGGTAACGCCGTCATTGGTTATGACAACGTCGCCCATGCTGTCCACGAGCATTTTGTCCATTCCCTTTGGACCCAAAGTTGAGCGTACAGCATCTGCTATCGCCATGGCAGCCCTTATGTTGTTGAACTGTGCTTCCCTACCTTTCTCTCTTTCCGTTCCTTCCTTTAATATTAAAATTGGTGTTCTTCCTGACATCATCTTACATCACCGATGTGTATAATAATTCTTCTATATAAAATTTTCGTCGATGTGAAGGTGCTGATGATATGTTAAAGCCCCTCTCCATATATATGATGA
>CAZTWM010000103.1:0-4703 GCA_964617935.1 uncultured Thermoplasmatales archaeon
CCTGTTGAAATACGCCTTTATTATACTGATGAAGATTTAACAAATGCAGGAGTGAATGAAGAGCAACTTATAGGATTATGTTACTGGAATGAAAGCAGCATGGGATGGGAGTTATATAATGATACCGGAGTTAATACAACTAATCAAAACGGATACTCCGGCTATTTATGGGCAAAAGCATGGAATCCTTTGCAACTTTCTCCAAAAGGTGGCGGCGCTGACGTAATCCCGCCAACAACAACAAAAGTTATTGGCTCGCCAAAACAGGGAGATTTTGTTACAAGCGATACGCCAATATGGCTTAATGCAACCGACAATGCCAATGGTTCTGGTGTGAACGCAACTTATTATCGCATTTGGTATAATGGAGGATGGCATCCAGATAGCCTTATAGATGTATATTGTGGAAATCATAATATTACGGAAATAGATGGGACATACTGGTATATTTATTATAATGAAATGGTTGAATTTGGACCAATTCATTTTCATGAAGAATGCGAGCACATGATTGAATATTACAGCGTGGACAAAGCAGGGAATGAAGAGGAACATCATCTGCAAGCTCATTTTGTTGATAATACTCCACCCACTATAACCAAGAAATATGGAGGACCAATTTTTATTAATGAAACTGGGGCAGAGTTTATTACAAAAGATACACCTATCTACCTAAATGCAACAGATGTGCCAAAAATAACAAAACTTCCTGGAGAAGGATTCCCGTGGGTATTTTGGACAGCAACACCAGATGATGTAGTGGCTAGAGTGAATAACTATGCATCTAGAGATATAGATATATATGTTGATACCATGAACCTTTCATCGCCTTTAGATTTGAATAGTTTAACTTGGGATAATTTAAATAATCCAAGTTATGTATGGCACAGTTATGGTAAAAAAACACTCCCTTCCGGAACTTTTTCGGATTTTTCATTAAATCATCCATCCCCAAATATAAGAGCATGTCTCATTAGATATAATGTTTCATGGGCTGATACCGGCGAGGAATTTGCCCATGTGATTGCTGAAGCAATTGTCAATGATGATGGAGGATGGGAGATTCAGCAGACATTGATTAATTTTGATGTCCATAATAATCAAAGTGTTGCCGCCAATGATTTTGAATTGGAATTATATGGGATAACGCCTGAGGATATATTTGACTACTATGATGGATGGGGGACACCGCCGGAAATGAATTATTATGAATGGGGAACGGAATTGATATGGAAGGGAGATGCAATCTATCCATGTGAATGGATTCATTTTGGATTGGAGATTAGTCCATCCATAAACGAAGTAACCTTGAGCGATGTTGTATATAGCTGGACATATCATTGTGATGTTGGAAGTTACAGAATATGGTATCGTGTATGGTATAATGGAACATGGGGCCAATGGTATCATGGTAACTGGAATGAAAGCGTTGTTTTCAATTTAAGTAGCATAGGAGAAAATGAAAGTTGCAGGCATATCATTGAATATTATGTTGAAGATGACTTAGGAAATGCAGAATATACTTATGACAAACATACATGGGAAAATGATGGAAATGATACATACTACATCAAACCCGGCTATAGATATGGTCCAGACCGCAAGCCAGGAACAGCTGACGATGACACATACATTGTAAATCAATTATATGGACCCAATGGAACAGATGACAATCCAGCAGGCTGGGCGGGAGGAGACGACCCATGGGGTCCAGACGGCGCGCCTGGGAAGGCGGGCGTGGATGATGATGGAGATGCTGTAGATTCGGATGGAGATGGTTATTGTGATGGTCAAGAAATAAGAGATGGAACAGATCCACATAATGCAAGCGATCATCCTGCACCACCTCCAGAAAACTTCAACAATTGGGTTGATGAAACAGATGAAACCGCATGGCCTGGAAGCGATGATGGACCATGGGGATTGAATTGGTGCACTCCTTCTTCAGAAGCAAGTTGCTTGTGGTGGTTTGCAGACTGGTATGGATATCCGCAATTAAAACATGGTTTTAATTCTCCATATCAACTTGCCAACTTACTCGGAACCCAATACTTGCATACTGATCCAAGAAGTGGAACTACAGATGATAACAAAACTGCTGGATTGCAGAAATACATTGATGATGTTGGATTGCACAATAAGGTTTGCATGAGAGATTACTGGATTAATGCGACAGATGTTTCACCGCAGGGAACGAACTGGACACAATTTATCAAAGATGAACTTGAAAGATGCCAGGATGTTATTTTGGATATATGGTGGTATAATACTGTAACTCACAGGTGGGATGGTGGGCATACAGTTGTTTTAACTTCCATTGGAAATAAATATGTTGCTGAAGACACACTTCCAATAGATGTGATGGATCCATGGCAGGGAGCATATGTGAATGGAAGCTTAGGCCCATGGTGGCCCGGAAATGGGCTAAATATAACATATGATGGAATGGGGACAAACATTATAGGATGTATAGATCATGTTGTTACAGTATGTCCCAATACACATGCGCAGCTTGCTTATGTGGACAATGCTGCTCCTGTAACGACAGTAACATTTGATGGACCCAATTATTATGACAGTGAGGGGGCGATGGAGTATGTTACGACCCATACAAATATAACCATAAATGCGAGCGATTTGGGAGAATGTGCTGCAGGATGCGATCATCTTCACTGGGAAACATACATATGGGATGAAGACATAAATGATTGGCAACCGGTGGATGTATCAGTATGGAATGAAAGTACCATGCAATGGGAAGATAGAAATAAAGGAAATGAAAGCAATAACAAGATAACATTCCGTTTCAAAGAAGAATGCCATCATTTAATCATATTTTATGATATAGATAAACTGGGAAATTATGAAGTCCGGCAGATGGAATTTAAAGTAGATGATACACCACCTGATGTATATGTTGGGTTTGACGGACCCGGAACATATGTGGGTGGCAGCATCTATGTAACGAGTAATACAAAGATAATACTTACTCCAGATGATAAAGGAGCGTGCCCCGTGGAAAGCACCCATCTTTTATACAATATATGGAATGAATCCGGGCATTACTGGGCAACGTGGCAGGAAGTGGATAATGATACAGCATATGTGGACCTCCCACCAAATGAAGGGCATTACTGGCTTGAATACAATGTGAGTGATGACTTAGGAAACCGGCAACCCTACAACACATCAATATGGATTGACAATAGTGCCCCCATTTCAACAATTACACCAGCAAACAATTCCTATGTTAATACTTCAACATATTTAGAAATCACCGCTCAGGATATGCCGCTTGGTGAAGGAGCAGTAGGCGGCTTGACAACAAAATATCGCGTATGGAATGGTACAGAATGGACACCATGGATGACATACAATCCATTCACAGAATTCCATTTCACAGAAGCATGTGTGCATTACGTGGAATTCTATTCATATGATGGATTGGGTAATGTGGAAGAAACCCATAACGATACATACTATGTTGATACAACTCCACCATCAACAGACTTAGAAGTTGGCACACCACAGGCTCCAGGTGGAAGCTATACTTACTTTGTTACAACCCACACGCCAATATGGCTTAATGCAAGCGATGATGGATGCAATGGAGGAGCTGGAGTGGCAGAACTACATTATACAATCGAATATGGTGGTCATCTATATGATTTTGTTGTATATGATAATGAAGCAGGAAAAGATTTGAATTCTAGCGTAGGTAATATTTCGGTAAGGATAACATTCAATGAAGAATGCATGCACACGCTAATTTACTGGGCAGTAGATTATGTAGGAAATATTGAAAGCGAGCATAAAATTTGGTTCCGTGTTGATGATACTCCACCGATAATAAATCTAACAATTGGAGAGCCACAGCACAATAAGAGCGGAATGCTGTTCATTAACTTTGGCACACCAATATGGGTTAATGCAACAGATGCTGGCATAACTGAGACATGCACAGTTGACTCGGTTCATCTATATGTTTCCATATATTCCTTCCTGACAGAACATTGGACGTATTATGGAACAGAAGTTAATGATGGATGGGCTCATATTGAACCATTCAATATTGAAGAAGAATGCATTCACTGGATAAATATAACAGCCGTAGATGGTTTGGGCAATGTTGAATATTATAACTATACTGTTTATGTTGATAACACTCCACCAATATTGAAAAAAGAAGTAGGAGAGCCAAAATATATTGAATATGGAGGAGAACAAAAAATTGTGGACCAAGAGCAGATAATATCAGATGGTTACTATCTTGTGCTGGATCATAACTATATGTGGCAGAGCTTTGTTCCAACCGTTCCCAGAATAGACGCTGTGCAATTGAATATATCCCTTTTTGGAATTGAAGGAGATACATTCCTTAATGTGGGTATATGCGATGCAAACATGAATGTTCTTGCAACCAATTTAACTGTATGGAGATCCTCTTTCAGTGGATGGAAACAGTTCCACTTTGAACCAGGTATAGATGTAACACCTGGAGAAACATATTACATTAATGTAAGTTGCTCTCCACAATACACTTTTGCATGGGCAGCCATCGAACAAGACATATATCATCAAGGCGATTTCACAGGATATCCAGATTGGGATGCTGCATTCAAAACAGAATATTATGGTAAGATGTATGTCACATCTCAAACTCCAATCTACCTCAACATAACCGATGCTGGTTCATGCATCGT
>CAZTWM010000104.1:0-4698 GCA_964617935.1 uncultured Thermoplasmatales archaeon
AAAGTATGCATCTGATGTCCTTCAGGAATTGGTTTATCATTCAGAGGAGAAAATAAAGGAATATATATCTGCCAACACACAACTCCCCAAAAAGGCAATAGATATACTGGTAAAAGAGATGCTAACAGAAAACATTCAAACCAAATGTGAGATGTAAGCCCATATTTCATCAACAAATTTAATTAATCCCTTTCTGTTATCCTGAAGGATGATTATTGACCCCTGGAGCAGCCAGAACTATGAGTATGATAAGTTATTCGATAATTTTGGAATCTCCAGATTCGAGGATGATTTGTGGAAGGATTTTCCCTCTCCACCCTTCTTCTTCAGGAGAGGCATCGTTTTTGGTCATAGAGGCTTTGATGTAATAAAATATAGCATAAAAAATGATAAGCCATGGGCTTTGCTCACCGGCTTAATGCCCTCTGGCAAAATGCATTTTGGCCATAAAATAGTGATAGATCAGGCGATATATTATCAGAAACTGGGAGCGGATATAAACATAGCAGTGGCTGACATGGAAGCATATGCCACCCGTGGCTACTCTTTAAAGGAAGCGGAAAGAATAGCCATTGAAGAATATATTTTAAACTACATAGCTCTCGGCTTGCAACCATGCCGCATATATTTCCAGTCAAAAAATCACCATGTAAAGGACATAGCATATCTCCTCTCAAAAAAGTCCAATCTCTCCCAGGTTAATGCCATCTATGGCTTCTCTGGCTCCACCAACATGGCTCATGTCTTTGCTCCTTTCATACAGACAGGAGACATACTTCATGTTCAGCTTGAAGAATATGGCGGCTTACGCCCCACCCTGGTGCCCGTAGGCGTTGATCAGGATCCGCACATAAGATTCTGCCGCGACCTCGCTTCCGCCAATCGCCTTTACAGCATAATTCCAAAGGGTGACAAGGTAGGCATATTCGTAAAAATTGATGAAAACATCAAGGAATTGCTGGATGAGGCGGAGGAGGTTATAAAGAAGCATGGAAGTGTGCTGGAAAGGAAAGATGATTATAAGGCGATATATGCAAGGGTGGATGATTTATTTGCCCTCGACAGGGAACTGGCTGAGGCGGAGAGGAAATATGAAACATACAGTTTTCTGCTTCCCTCCTCCACATATCATCGCTTCATTTCTGGCTTGGATGGAAATAAGATGTCCAGCAGCAGACCCCAGTATGCTCTCTTTCTCACGGACGAAAAAGATGAGGTAAAGAAGAAGATAACGGCAGCAAAAACGGGTGGCAGGGTTTCGGCAGAGGAGCAGAAAAAGCACGGAGGAGAACCTGAGAAATGCATGATATATGAATTATTCACCTATGGAATAATAAAGGATGATAAAGAATTGAAGGAAATATATGATGAATGCAGGAATGGAAAGATGCTGTGCGGGTATTGCAAGAAAAAGGCATATAACCTTATAACAGAATTCCTGAATGAATTGAGGGAAAGAAGAGAACAGGCAAAAGATATGATTAATGAATATCTTCTCTGACTTTCTCCAGTTCTATATCCAGTATCCCATTGCGAAACGTCTTCTTTATCTTTCTTTTAACCCTGACAGGAAGCACTATTTCCCTTATCTCATCGCCAATTTTTATTTCCAGGGCATTTTTTTTCAATTTAACCTTTATTTCATCTTCCTCCAGATCAGGTAATTGGAGAGTGACATAAATGTGCTGCTCATCTTCAAAAATATCCTCATCCTCACCATAATCTTCAAAATTTCCAGGGCTTTCTTCTCCTTCAAGATTCAGGGAAAAGCCACCCAGAAATGGTTGCATATTGAATGCTGTTTTAAAGGCATCCTCTATTATTCTTTCCATCTCTCTAACAATGCGTTCAAACTCCTCTGCTTCTTTTTTCTTCCTTTTTTTATCTTCATCAAATACCATTTTTCAAAAAATGTAAAGGGTGTATTAAAATATTTTGGAAAAGGAAAGGGAAAAGGGGTGTGTTATTACTTCCTTCTCTTTCTGGCGATAAGTGCCACAAGTGCTATTGCTACAGCAATACCTATGAATTCAAATCCTGGGCTCTCTGCTCCTTTCTTCACCGTTACTGTCTTACTGGCTGAGTAATAACCATCTTTCTCTGCAGTTATTGTTATTGTTCCCTCCTCTGTTGGCTTATATTTTATCTCTCCATTGGCATCAGTTGTTCCTATGGAAGCACCGCCCACCTTCACAGTTGCCCCTTCCACAGGCTTTCCGCCCTTGGTTGTAATGAGTATTGTAACCTCGTTATCCTTTTCTATCTCGGAAGACATCACTATCTTCAAGCCAACCCATATGGTTATCTCTCCAACTTCTTCGCCTCCAACGAGTATCTTTATTGTTCCTGTCTGCAATGGCACTATGCCAAATATGAGTTTTCCATTACTGTCTGTTTCTCCAACAGGCACAGGATCTGCTCTTGTGGGTGTTATTATCTCCACTTTAAGTCCTGCAACTCCATTATGGGTAAGAGGATGTCTCACCTGTATTGTTATCAGGTTCTCCTCTGCAAGGAATGCCACCTTTTCAGCGGGTTCAATTATTTCTATTTCAGGTTTCGTTACCTGGAGTGTGCCGTCAGCATCTGCTTTCTGGCTTCCTTCAGTCGAGGAAAGGAATTCAAATGTTATTGTTCCTGTTGCCACAGCAGTTACGTTTTTAATGCTTCCCGTTCCATTGACTATCTCTACCTCTATGCTCTTATTTTCCTTGAATGCTTCATAACTTGATGTATTCTCCACCCCATTCACATAGAGTGTGCCGTTAACGGGCTTTCCATTCCAGGTTACACTGAACTCCAGTGTCATATTCTTGTCCACACCCTTAGCCAGCAAGCTTGGTGTTGTGGTTACACTCACCTTGCTCACTTCAAAACTTGGCTCGTTGTTCATGTTGTCATGTTTCCTGTTCTGGGTGGTGACATACACATAATATGTTCCTGCCTCTGTTTCCACCAGTTTGAACTTATCATCTGCCTTGTTTCCTGTATGGACAGGAGTCATGGTTGTTATATCCAGTTCTCCATCATGGAGTTTCTGGAGTTGAGTTGCATTGAGTATGTAAAATTCAAAATTATCAGCATATGATTCATTTCCTCTTGTTATGTTCACCGTGAATTCTGTATTCTCTCCTGCCATCACAGTAGAAGGAGTAAGGTTAACATTCAAATCATGGGCAGGCTGGGAACGTATCTTTGCATAGCCATAGAATGTCTCTCCACCAGGTGTCTGGAAGGTGGCAACAACAATTATATTTCTGGCAGCATACTGCGAGGAGATATGGAAGGTGTAGACGCCGCCCTGTCCCCTACCCGCTGAGCCGTCACCCGTCACTGAGCCATTTGCCACCTGCCCGTCAAGGGCATACATGGTGTTTTCATCCTCATAGTAAAGTGTTACCTGGGCATTGGCTATAATATTTCCATAATTGTCCTTTACATTAACTGTAATATCTGTGGGTGTATCCACAATGATTGTTGATGGCTCTGCACTCACCACCCCTCCCTTATTCACATTGATTGTCTCTCCTGCCGCGGCATTCTTGCCAGGCCATGTAACATTTACATAAATCTTTCCGCTACCCTTGGTTGGGAACACTGTTATATTCCATATTCCATCCTTCCAGTAATGATATGCCTCCTTTGGAGGTGAATAGAGAACGTCACCTTCAACCTTTATCCTCTCGGTGATATTTTCCATATTTGCCCCTATACCGAGGTTGCTCATGTTTCCATATGTTGTCATATTTCCGCCGAATATCTGTATCTGGATGACCTGACTGTTGTTGACTGGATTGAGCACATTAATCTCTGCTGGAGAAAGAAGTTTTGTATTCACTTCAGGGGCTGCCTGCACCGTGTAATCTGCTTCACCCACATACTCCCAGTGTCCATCTCCTGTGACATCAACCTTTACTTTGAGGGTGTAATCTCCTGCTTCCCACATGCCTGATGTAAGATTAAGGATTTTGCCAGCAACGTTGAAGTTTACTTTTGATGTATTGTCAGCACCTGTAGTATTAACCCACGCATAAAGTTCGCCGTCTTTGTATATGGAGATGTTGTAATTGTTGGTGGGCAGGAGTTGAGAGCCATCCGGATATGTAATCTGGAATGATACTGAACCCATGTCAAATCCTCCAACCGCATCATTGCTCAGGAGGGTTATATTTGGCTCAATGGCATTCACCATAACAACATCATAACCAAAGGCATCTGGATATTGCTCACTTCCTATATAAGCAGATACATTATATTCTCCAGCACCCATCTGTCCAATATTTACATCCAGGAAATGGAACGAGCCATCGGATGCAGGTGTTGTTGTGGTGGATGTGCCATCAGGATATGTCAACTTGACTGTTGCCTGTGTGGCTGCTGCTCCATTCAGCATCACAGTTCCTTCTATATTAATGTAACTTCCCGGCTGACCGAATTTTACATAATCCACCGTGTCAGGCGTTGCATTCACATCTATGGTGAGGGGCGCCACGTTTATGGCGGCGGCATTTGCCTGTGAGTCAACAAGATCAACAACCCACCACTTTCCACTCACATCAAGAGGAACATTTGACCATCTTATGTATCCTCCCGTCTGGGGCCCCTTCCTAGGCGTATTCTCTCTTGGAGCATATAGGGCGACATTGCCAACGCCTCCAGTAACCTCTATGGTGACGGTGTCATTCCAGTCAGCAGATG
>CAZTWM010000105.1:0-4676 GCA_964617935.1 uncultured Thermoplasmatales archaeon
ATGATGGGATGGGGTGCATATTTTTATCGAAAAATTTCGTTAAGTTAACAGCACCCTGATTTCATCAAAAAATTTTAATTAGAATTATACATTAGAAATGTAATATGTTGAAAGAGGGAAATATCATAGAAGGTCTTTTTTGGCCGGAGCCAATTGAGATTAAAAAGATAGAAAATTATGGAGATTATATTCATATTGTTGGATCAACAGTTTATTCAAATACCCATATTGATCAACTTATAAAAAAGGAGGATGCAGCCAAACTTAAGTTGGTAGAAACTCTCATAGATTTTTCTTCCCCAGGCGATGAAGTATTTCTTTCAATAGAAGCAGAAAGATACAGATTTGCATCTCTTTTTGATCCCCTTCTTGCAATGAATATATCAAAAATAGACCCTTTGCCATTTCAAATTGAAGCAGTTTATGGATATATATTGAAATTGCCGCGTATAAGATTTCTTATAGCAGATGATCCTGGAGCTGGTAAAACAATAATGGCTGGCCTAATAATTAAAGAGCTTAAATTGAGAAGGGTAGCAAAAAGGATATTAATTGCTACCCCCGGTCATCTCAAGGATCAATGGCGAAGAGAACTAAAAGATAAATTTGATGAAAAATTTGTTGTTGTAGATAGAAATTTCCTAAATTCACATTATGGAGAAAATCCTTGGGAGAAGGAAAGTCAAATCATAACATCTATCGATTTTATTAAACAAGAAGATATTCTGCCTTCTTTAAAAAGTGTGGCATGGGATTTAGTAATAGTTGATGAAGCCCATAAGATGGCAGCCTATAGGTATGGGGAAAAACTGTCAAAAACTGAGAGATATAGGGTGGGGGAGATTTTATCGGCAAATACTGAACACCTGTTATTCCTGACTGCCACACCACACAAAGGAGATCCTGAAAATTTTAGATTATTTTTAGATTTACTGGTTCCTGGATTTTTTGCCACCAAAAAATTAATGGAAGAATCTATTAGAAACAGAGAAAATCCTCTTTTCATTAGAAGGTTGAAAGAAGATTTAAGAGATTTCGAAGGAAAACCAATATTTACCAATAGATATACAAAGACAGTAAAATTTAGATTATCTGAAAAAGAAAAGGATTTGTATAATGAGTTATCACGATATGTTATTGAGCAATACAATAAAGCACTGCAGAAAGATAAGAAGAGAAATGTAGCTTTTGCTTTACTAATTCTCCAAAGAAGAATGGCATCCAGCACCTATGCGTTGCTTAAATCCTTGGAGAGAAGAAAAAAGAGGCTGGAGGAACTTCTTAAGGAACCAGAAATAAAAGAAGACATGATATCTTTTGACTTAGAAGAAATAGAAGATTATGAAGAAGAAGAGAGATGGAAATATGAGAAGAAATGGGAGACAATCAGCATTGCAGAAAATAGAGAAGAATTAAAAAGAGAAATAGAAACAATAGAAAAGCTAATAGGAATGGCAAAAGAAATTTTGAAAGAGGAAAAGGAAGTTAAAATATCTGAGCTGAAGAAAGTCATGCAATCGTTGGGTAAAGAGAAAATACTCATTTTTACAGAGTCAAAAGATACCTTAGAATACTTAGTTAATAAAATAAAATCTTGGGGCTACACAGTCAATTACATACATGGAGGGATGAATCTATATGATAGGATAAAAGCTGAAAGCGTGTTTAAAAATCAAACACAAGTAATGGTAGCAACCGAAGCAGCAGGAGAAGGAATTAATTTGCAATTCTGTCATTTAATGATAAATTATGACATTCCATGGAACCCTAATAGATTGGAACAAAGAATGGGAAGGATACATAGATATGGACAAACTAAGGAGGTATATGCCTTTAATCTGGTGGCAGAGGATACAAGAGAAGGAAAGGTTTTATCAAAATTGATAGATAAATTGGAAGAAATAAGGAAGGCTATAGGAAGTGACAAGGTCTTTGATGTTATTGGTGAGGTATTTTATGGTAAAAATCTTTATCAGATTATATTGGAAGCAGTTGCCAATACAAGAAGAATAGATGAGATACTAAGTGAAATTGACATTAAAGTTGATGAAGAGTATATTACCAAAATTAAAGAAGCATTGGGAGAGAGTTTGGCTACACGCCATATTGATTATACCAGAATAAAAGAGATGGCAGAAAAGGCAAGAGAGTATAGACTTATACCTGAATATGTAGAAGAATTTTTCAAGAAGACATTTAAGAAAGTTGGCGGTAGATATAGGGAATTGGAAGAAGGATTTATATCTATAGAGTACGTTCCATTAGAATTAAGAAAATTTGCTGAAGACATTAATTTTAGAAATAGTTACGGAAATATTTTAAAGAATTACCCAAAGGCAACATTTGATAAAAATATTGCCTTTAAAAATCCAGATGCGGAGCTCATATCCTTTGGCCATCCTCTTATAGAAGCTTTGCTTAAGTGGGTAAAGAAAACTTATTTTGAAAAGTTACAGAGAGGTGGAGTTTTTGTTGATCCATCTGGAAAATATAATGGCATAATATGGTTTTTTGAAGGAGAAGTTAAAGACGGAAAAGGCACTATTGCTGGCAAAAGATTAATGGCTCTTTATGATGATGGAAATAAAGTAGAAAATGTAAATCCTGCGATACTTTGGGATTTTGTACCCATTGAGAACAACACTCCGATAAAATTTGATATTGAAGAAAGGAAAAGAAAAGCCATTGAGCATGCAATAAAAAGTGTTGAAGATTATAAGCAAGAATTGATGGAAGAAAGAATAAGACAGGCGGAAATAAAAAGAAAATATGGAATAAAATCCTTAGATTATTTGATAAGCGGGTTGGATGCAGACTTAGCTGAACTATATGAAAGGCAAGAGAGAGGAGAGAAGGTGGAGCTTGCTATAAGGAATAAGGAGGAAAGGAAAAAGAAATATGAGGAATCTTTAGAAGAGTTGAGAAGAGAAATTGATAGAGAAGTAAGTTTGACTGTGTCGATGCCAAAATTAATTGGGGCGGTAATGGTTAAAAGAGGTGTGGAAGAAGAAATGATAGAAGATGAAGAGATAGAAAAAATAGGAATGGAGATAGCCATGGAATATGAAAGAAAAAATGGACGAGAGCCAGAAGATGTTTCTAAGGAAAATCTGGGATTTGATATAAGATCAAAGGGTAAAGATGAGACAAGATATATAGAGGTAAAAGCGAGAAAAGATTATGGAAATGTTGCATTGACTCCAAATGAATGGTTTAAGGCAAAGCGTTTCAGGCAGCAATACTGGCTTTATGTTGTTGCTAATGCTGCCAAAAAGCCAGATCTTTATATCATAAATAATCCTTATGAAAATTTGGGAGCATATGAAAAAGTAGAAGTTGTGAGATTTGTTGTTCCTGTAGAGGAGTGGAAAAAGAAGGGAGAGGTAGCGGAGAATGTATACGAAAAACAAAAAAATTAATATACAACAAAAGGTAAATGGAAACAATGGGGATGGAAATGAAAAAAATTATTGAAATTGATGCCAAACAAAAAGGACTCGAAAATCTTATTCTTCTGGTACTGGGAGCAGTTGACAGAAAAATATCTATTTTGCATTTAGAAAAAGAGGTATTCCTTCTATGGAACTTTCATCCAGGTATACGAGAGTATTTAAAATTTATAAAACATTACAGAGGACCTTTTTCAAAAGAAATACAGGAAACCGTACAAAATCCAATTTACCTAGAAGGATACTGGAAATATATTCCTCCTAAGAAGGGAGATAAATTAAGCGGGGGTTATGTAGAATTAACACCTCCAGGGAGAGAAGAATATAAAAGATTATTAAAAAAAATGGAAGAAAAAGAAGAGCTTTTGCACTTGCTTTCTGGAATAAAAATGGTTAGACAGCTTTACGATAAATTATCCCTAGAGGAGCTTCTACTTCTTATTTATGATACCTATCCAGAATATATCGAAAAGTCAGATGTATATAAAGTAATAGAAAAAAAGAAAGCAAGAATTATCGAAAGCTTAAGAAGAAAGGGGTTTATAGATGGAGAAAGATACTCTGCCCTCTTGGGGGAACATTGAAAATAAATGTGTATCTTCTGATGCGACGTTTTATATCTGCTTTGCAGATGATTTAGGAAAAAAAGAATGGTTGTATGTGTTGATAAAATCCTATTCGTTTTACTTGGGTAAGAGAATCTTAACAGAATTGTCCAGATCCAAAACACTTTGTAATGATACGAAATTTCGAGCATTAGTAAAAATTATTGATGTAGATTATTACGAACTTGTAAAGCCTTATTTTGGAAGAAGCCCAACGCACATTGATGATGGAGAGTATGAAGCGATAGGTATAGCTCACTTCCTCTATTCAAAAGGGTGTTTACATTATTTAATAATAGATGAAAGTAAAGCAAGAAATTTTGTAAACACACATTTTCAATATTTGGCGGATAAAATGGTAGGAACTATCGGATTCTTAAGAGGTTAATGCAGATTAGCCTTCATCATATAAAAGGCTAACCATTTTTGGTATAACTCGTAGCCTGAAAAATTTATAAAAAAATAAAGAGAGGATCCCATCGTTTTTTGATTAAAATGGGATGGGATGAAATAGAAATAGAAAGGCTAATAAAAAGTAATCGGAATTTTTTGGACAAAGAAATTGGAAGAAAATATGAATTACCACCACTATTCATAAATCCAACAGAGGAAATTCCTGTAG
>CAZTWM010000106.1:0-4673 GCA_964617935.1 uncultured Thermoplasmatales archaeon
ATAATTGTTGCTGCAATTACATCCATATATGAATCTTTTCCTATTATTCTTCTATCATAGGTAGCCCACATAGGAGCAAGAACAGGGTAATATCCTTTAAGATAGGCTGCCAAAAAATGTCCAAATTCGTGAGCAAAAATGGGGATAAACATTAAGGCAGACCAAGCAATCATTCTTATTAGAAAATCTTCTCCAACTGCACGAAATTCTACCATAAATATAGCGAGAATGCTTAAAACAATTCCTACCAATAAAACAGTAACCCATATTCAACAGTGAAAACTAACAAAGATGTCAACTCTTTCTTCCCTCTTTATATAACTCATGTCCTTTTGCATATATAAGAAGTCTTTCAAGATTTTCGCCACAATTGAAACAAATTTTAGCAAAATCTAAATTTTCATAGCCACATCTTGGACATATAATTTTTCCACAGATTAAATGGTTACATCCCTTTAAAATTTTTCTAAACTATTTTTCGGGTTACCCCAAAAACTGTTGTGGTAGGCGAGGTACTCCGACAATATAATAAGAAATAAATAGCAGTGCAAAAAGAAAAATGCATCCATGAATAATGGAATTTTTTATTCTTCAGAGTTTAAACCTTTCTTAATTTCTTACTTGCAGAA
The DNA here is from genome assembly GCA_964617935.1 of uncultured Thermoplasmatales archaeon. Classification (GTDB taxonomy): domain Archaea; phylum Thermoplasmatota; class E2; order UBA202; family JdFR-43; genus JAGGZK01. The sequence goes on from CAZTWM010000106.1 coordinate 630, forward strand.
ATACTGGCAATATATTCTTTGCTTTTCTCCTGTTGAGCAATAATTCTGGAAATCTCAAAATCAAATTTCAAAATAACTTTGACAAGCTCATTTTTTGTATTGAGTTTATACATTTTTGATTTTCCTACCTCTCTTGTTTCAATGAGTAATCCTTTTTTTACCATTTCTGGAATGATTTTATATAAGGTTGGTCTGCTTACTCCAGCATATTCTGCCAAATCGCTAACATTATAATCATAATTAGGGTGGTCTCCCAAGAAATCCAGTATTTTTGCTTGCGGACTCTCTCCAAATATCTCCTTGAACATTTTTCCCAGTTTTATATTACAAAACTAATATATATGTTTTTACAACGTCGTTAATAATTTTTATTAATCTGTTAATAATTTTTATTATCAACTAACCTTTAAATATTGTAGGTGAGTTTATAGAAGCAATGGATATTAAATCCATAAAGTTAGATATTCTTTACAAACTATGGAGAAATAGATGTTTTGGAAGAGGGCATATGCTCATAGATAACGTTTTGAGAGGTTTTCCAAGAGATAAAATAAACGAGTTTAGAGATGCTTTGGATGAATTAGTTAAAGATGGAATTTTAATCATAAAGAAAACAAGGCATGGAGATGCGGTTTTCATTAATCCAATAAAAAGGGTTTTGATAAGAGATTTACTCAAAGAATATTATGATTTTCTGTAATCCCATAAATTTTTAAAACCTGTCTAATCCCAAAATAACTTGAAATAATATTAAAAAAGCGCTGAGGGAGGGATTTGAACCCTCGCGGTGCGCAAGCACCACAGGCTCTCAAGGCCTGCGCCTTGGTCCGGGCTTGGCTACCTCAGCTCAAAAGTGAATGCAGAAAAGATATAAAAAATTGTGTAAAATGATTCATTTATGTTATAAATCACAAAAATCAAAAATTTATTTAAAAGGGGAAAAGGGTTTCAGGATTTAAGCATTATTTCTATGTTCACTCCGTCAGGCACCTGAACACGCATTAATTGGCGTAGAGCCCTGTCCTGAGCATCTATCTCTATCAGCCTTTTATGGATACGCATCTCCCATCTATCCCATGTTTCCGAGCCTTCACCATCAGGACTTTTCCTGCACGGCACAACCAGGCGTTTGGTGGGTAATGGAATGGGACCCCGCATCCTTATGCCAGTTCGCTCTGCTATTCTTTTTATCTGCTGACAGACTTCATCCACCTTTCCTGCATCGGTGCCCGTCAATGTAATTCTTGCTATCTGTGCCATTTTATTACTTCAACTCTCTTGGTTCCACGTCTTCAACCACTCCTGCAGCCACAGTTTGTCCCATATCTCTGACAGCAAACCTTCCGAGTTCTGGGAATTCCTTCGCCTTCTCTATTACCATTGGACGTGTTGGCCTGACCCTCACCAGTGCCGCATCTCCTGTTTTGAGGAACTGTGGATTCTCCTCCACCACCTCTCCAGTTCTCGGATCAAATTTCTTCAGCAATTCCTCAAACCTGCAAGCCACCTGGGCTGTATGGCAGTGGAAGACAGGTGTATAACCCACAGTAACCACTGATGGATGATTCAAAATCATTATTCTTGCCACAAATGTCTTTGCCACTGTTGGTGGACTGTCAACGGGTCCAGCAACATCGCCTCTCCTTATGTCTTTTTTGCTCACTCCTCTAACATTAACACCCACATTGTCTCCTGGCTCTGCCTGGGGTATCTGCTCATGATGCATCTCTATGCTCTTCACTTCCCCTATAACGCCCTTGGGCTGTGTGGATGGAAGGAATATCAACTTATCTCCTGGCTTCATGACTCCTGTTTCAACTCTTCCAACAGGCACAGTTCCCACTCCAGTGATTGAATAAACGTCCTGGATGGGCCACCTGAGTGGCTTATCAGTGGGCTTTGGTGGAACCTTCAATGCATTCAATGCCTCCAGTAAAGTTGGACCATCGAACCAGCTGAGTTGCTTCTTTTCCTTTATGTTGTCTCCCGCCCATGCAGAAATTGGTATGTATGGCACATCCTTATATCCAATGCCCTTCAGCAACTTCTCTGCCTCTTCCTTCACCTGTTCAAATTTCTTGGCATCGTAGGGTGGCTGTGTGGCATCCATTTTGTTTATCGCCACTATGAGCTGGTTAACACCCAGTGTTCTTGCAAGCCATGCATGTTCCTTTGTCTGAGCCATCACTCCTTCTGGAGCGGCTATTACAAGGACGGCAGCATCCGCCTGGCTTGTTCCTGTTATCATATTCTTTACGAAGTCGCGATGGCCGGGAGCATCGATGATGGTGAAGTAATATTTGTCTGTGTCGAACCTTCGATGTGCAACATCGATGGTCAATCCTCTTTCTCTCTCTTCCTTCAGTTTATCCATGACCCATGCAAGAGCAAATGATTCCTTTCCCTTAGCCTTCGCCTCTTCTTCGTATTTCTTGATGACATGCTCTTCTACCTGTCCTGTCTCCAGTAGTAATCTTCCCACAGTGGTCGATTTACCGTGGTCAACATGCCCTATTATTACCAGATTTAAGTGGGGTTTTTCCGCTGGCATTTTAATCCTCCTGCAAGTAAATACATTCCGATATATATATTTATTTGCCCCCCTTTTCATCAGGTAATATGGCTGAATTTGGGGAAAATGATGCACAGGTAAAGTTTTATTAACCCTGCAGATATTATAATTCTGAATGAATTTCAAAGGTAGAGATGTTATAAGTATAAAGGATTTTTCCCGTGAGGAAATTTTACACATTCTTGACGTGGCACAAAAAATGATTCCCATTGCAGAGGGGAAGGAAAAAAGCGACCTGCTCCATGGATATATAATGGCATCCCTCTTCTTCGAACCATCCACCAGAACCCGCCTTTCCTTTGAAACAGCCATGAAAAGACTGGGTGGCAACGTTATAGGCTTCGCCCGTCCTGGAACAACGAGCATGAAAAAGGGGGAAACGCTTGCAGATACAATAAGGACAGCAGAGAGTTATTGCGATGTCATAGTCATGAGGCACCCGCAGGAAGGCTCAGCAAGGATGGCAGCCGACTTCGCCACAGTCCCCATAATAAATGGAGGAGATGGGGCAGGGCACCATCCCACCCAATGCCTCCTGGATTTATTCACCATAAAAAGGGAAAAGGGAAAGATAGAGGGAAATAAGGTGGCTCTTGTGGGTGACCTGAAATATGGAAGGACAGTTCATTCCTTAGCATATGCTCTGGCTTTGTTTGGTGTTGACATGAAATTCATATCTCCTCCCGAACTCCAGATGCCCAAGGAAGTTGTGGAGGAATGCATGGAGATGGGGGTCTCCATAAACATTGAAGATTCCCTGAATAATTTAAAGGATGTGGATGTGCTGTATGTAACGAGAATACAGAAGGAGCGTTTTCCAGACCCTGAGGAGTATAAAAAGGTGGCAGGAAGTTACAAAATAGACAGGAATTTACTAAAGAACGCAAATAAAAATATAACAATAATGCATCCCCTGCCCAGAGTGGATGAAATATCTCCTGATTTGGATTCCACGCCCAACGCCGCCTACTTCCGCCAGACCTTCAATGGTGTGCCTGTAAGGATGGCTCTTCTTTCTTTGGTTTTGGGGGTGGTAAAATGAAGGAGTTAAGAGTTCAGCCCATTAAGGATGGCACCGTCATAGACCACATTCCTCCTGGAAATGCTCTGAAGGTTCTGCATATACTTGGTATGGGATTAACGCTTCCTGATTCTGTCATAAGCATAGCCATAAATGTGAGGGGAAAGAGGGGGAAAAAGGACATAGTCAAGATAGAAAACAGGGAACTTGATCCAAGGGAAGTGGATAAAATAGCCCTTATTGCGCCCAACGCTACAATAAACATAATAAGGAATTACGAGGTGGTGGAGAAGAGGAGGGTGGAAGTGCCCGATGAGATAGTGGGCATAGTAAAATGCAGCAATCCCAACTGCATATCAAATGGAAAGGAGCCGGTGGAGACAAAATTCATTGTTAAAAGCAGAAATCCTCTCAAGATAAAGTGTTATTATTGCGAGAGGGAGCCAGAGGA
>CAZTWM010000107.1:0-4656 GCA_964617935.1 uncultured Thermoplasmatales archaeon
AGGTTTTGCTTTTAATTCCATTCATCTTCTGGCGTGGGGTCATCTTCATGGTGTAATGTATTATTCTCTTCCATAACATTTTCCGTCAACCTCTTTCTTTTATTTCTTCCTATAAAAATTCCCGCAGCAATGCCAGCCAGAAAAGCAACAGTCGTTATGGAAAGGAATTGAAAGAGAGAAAAATTATTGCTTTCTCTATTTCCTCCATTTCCTCCATACGACGGGAGGGAATTCTCGCTTTTATGAAGTTGGGTGGCATTATATCCTGTGGAAAGACACAACATATTTGCAATCATGTAGGCATATTTATAATAGGTTAATGACTCCATATTATCTTTGCCCTCAAAACTTCTTCCAAACTCTGCATAACTGACAGCCAGAATGGGCTCTATGCTCATATTTCTTGCCTTCTCTATGGCATAACTTGACATCTCCCTATTTCTGTTTATTTTGTCAGCAATTTCCGTATCTTTACCTATCCCCACCATTTCAATTGCCAGATTTGCATTTGCTATGGATTCAAGAGAATTAAACAGGCTTGCTGCAGGATAATTTTCTTTTTGCTCACCCGCCTTTTGAAGAAGACTATTTGCTTTGTTGACAAATTTTCCTGAATACCCTGTTTCCTCTGAAAGAATTTTTGCATAGGAAAATATGTTCTGGGCGTAGTCATAATATTTCTCTGCCATACCAGTAATCCAGCTCTCATTGACTCCATAACTTTCATTGAAATACTTACTCAGATTAAGCCACCAGTAAACAGTTTTGCTCCTCTCCATGGCATACGCCAGATCATACAATTTCTGCAGGTGATTGCTCTCGCTTTTATTCACATATTCTTTGGCGTCGAGGGCTCGTTGCTGGGCGGCGCCCACGCACTGCAGTGTCACAAGCCCTCTTATCTCAGTATCTTTTGCTGTGGAAAAGGCTTTATCAACAGCCTGGGTAACATTTTCATATATACTCTGTATCCCCGTTCCATTATAATACATGCATGCATACTTCACAAATAATGAATTTATCTTGGACTGGAAAGCACTGCTTATGCTGTAATAATAAAAGGCATTTTTATATGCGTATTGGGCATCATCCAGATTGCTCTTTGAATCATCGAGAGCATTCAACACCACACCCCTTGGATTTCCTTCCCATAGATTTCCAACAGGAATATATGTCTTTTTGATCATTTCATCTGCCTCCATGTAACTTTCATTTGCTTCCTTTATCATCTGCTGGGCAAGAGGCTTCATTATTTCCCTGTAATATTCTGCAGTTATCACTGCCTTATTGGATTTCTCTTCTGTAAAAGTATAATTTGTGAAATATGCCAACGCTTGGTTGATATCTTCCACCTCCCTTACTATCAAACTGTAATTCTCATACAGGGATTCTGAAACGTTCACTTTCTTTGCCTTCTGAATAATAAAGGGACCCATTTTTTCCCAGACTGTTTTGTATTCGATACTCTGACCCTTGGGAATCAGAAAATATTTCATTCCTGCCTCGCCTGCCGCCTGCCCCTTTTCAAGAATTCCGCCAACAGGTCCAATGCTTCCATCGGGATTTATCATCCCCGTCATTATAACCCTGCTGTTGGTATCCAGACTTTTAAGGAGGCATATTGAGGCAATGCACATGGTTGCTCCTGCCGAGGGACCGCCAACAATGGGCGAATCAGCCTTCACCTGGAAAAGAAAGTCATATTTGCTCACGTCAATTCCTGTTACCATTCCAGCCACATCAACAGCCAGTTTGGCGGAGCCCTGCATATCAAGTTGTGTCAGAGGAGTTGTTATAACAAAAACATTGCCAGAGCCATTCATCATTGTAACATTTATTTCAGTAAGCACTCCAAAATAACTCCCATTTTCAGCCTGAGCCACAGCAGGGGCATAGAGTGTTATGCTTCTATAATGCACATTCCTCTCCCATTCATGAACGGGCATGGAAGAGGCAAGAGGGAGGGCAACCACCACAAGAAGTATAATTAATCTTTTCATAGAGATGTGTATTTGAAGAAAGGAATAAATTTTTTGGCTCAATCATGAAAATTTCATCCAAACCACCTAACCACAGCATAATATCTCTGGATGATGGTTATAAAGCCGGCGATTATGAAATAAATCATTACCCACTCCAGGAGATAAAAATGAAATATTGTTCCCCTCACAAAAAACTGGATTATAAGGGCAAAGAATAATATGACTATTCTATCCGCCCTTCCGAGAATACCAGCATATACCCTTTTATAACCCACAGCCTGCGCCTGCGTTCCGAGATAGCTCACAAGAAGCATCGCCACCATTGCCGTTATGCCTATAATTTTATCCACCCATGGAGAGAGAATTATGCCTCCCATAATGAAAACATCTGAAAATCTATCTATTACATGGTCTATGAAATCTCCTTTTTTACCTGCCGTGCCCCTCATCCTCGCTATCTTGCCATCCAGAGCGTCCAGCAAGCCGTTCACTATCACAAACAAAGCAGATATGAGGAGAAGAAAAACATATTCATGTGAAAAATAGGCGGATATGCCTGCAAATAGGGCAAAAATAAGGGAAAGATATGTAAGGATGCTTGCCTCCACATTAATTTTTGATGCCAGAGGCGTGAGAATCAAATCCGCCTTCTCCCTATATTTATCAAGCATTTTCCATCAACCACTCACTATAATCAATTTTTCCATAACTGGGGGGAGGCATTTTTTGCAGTATTTCATCCACTTCCCTAGCAACCTCTTTTACGCTTCTGCCAGTTGTATCCACCTCCCACACTCTTTCATGCTTTTCCAGAGCCCTTTCCAGAATTATGTCCAATGCTTCTGCTTCCAGATTTTCCCTTATTTTTTTCTCCTTCCATCCTTTTTTTGCCAATCTCTTTTTCAATTCCTCGGGGTGGCATCTCAGAACTATTACAGCATCAACACTCATAAGATGGCTCAAATGCCCCTCCACCAGCAATATGCCCTCTTCCTTAATCCGCCTTATATATTCATCCATTGCCTCCTCATCCACTATTTTGCTCTCCCTCTCCTCGTCATATCCTATGGTAAATCTATCCACCAGTTCTGCAAGATGAATTATTTCATATTTGTCCTTCAACGCCTCAGCCACACCTGTTTTTCCTACTCCCGGTGTGCCTGTAATCGCCACCTTCATATTTTCAGCAACTCTATGAATTTGTAAGGATCTTCACCTTCATGGAAGCAGTAATGTATGTGCCTGTATTCCTTCTTGAATTCCACCACATCCTTTCTTACCTTCGCCGTCTCTTCCCTATCAATTAGTAAACGCTTGAAGAACTTTGCCACCTCTTCCATTTCATCCTCCTTCATTCCAAGCCTTGTCAACTCCTGCACTCCAAGGCGGATGCCGGAGGGGCGAAGAGGATGCTCGTCTCCAGGCACCATATTCATGTTTGCTATTATCCCTCCTTCTTCCAGAATTTCTGCCGCCTCCTTCCCCTTCTCCTTTCCAACTCTGAATAAAACCTGATGGGATTCTGTGAAACCATAATCTTTGCCCAGAACATCAAAACCATGATTGTACATCGCCTCAGCAAGTTTTTTGGCATTCCTCACAATCTGCTCAGCATATTCCTTACCAAACTGCAAATGCTCTGCAAATGCTATCGCCTTGGCAGCCACATGGTGGAGATGATATGAGGAGGTAACGCCAGGAAAAACGCCCCAGTCCAGTTGCTTTATGTATTTCTCCTCCTCCCTTGTTTTATTTGCCACAATCACTCCTCCCTGAGGACCAGGCAACGTTTTATGAGTTGAGCCGCTCATCACATCCGCCCCTTCCTTTAAAGGTTGCTGGAATTTTCCTCCCGCTATTAAACCAAGGACATGGGCTGCATCATACACAACTTTGGCTCCAACTTCATGGGCTACCTCTGCCAGTTCCTTCAAGGGAGTGGGGAAAAGGAATACGCTCTGGCCGAAGAGTGCAAGTTTTGGCTCCACATCACGAATAACCTTAATGGCAGCATCCATATCTATATTCATTTTCTCCTCATCAAAGGGGTAAAAATGAAGTTCCACTCCCCTCAAGCCTGCTGCCCCCCATTTTCCATATGATATATGGGCACCATCCGCTGTATCCAGCACCGTAACTTTATCTCCTGGCTGTGCGAGTGCCTTGAATATTGCCATATTCGCCACCGTTCCAGAGGTGGGGCGGACGTCCGCATATCTGGCATCGAACAATTTTTTGGCAAGCTCTATAGCCTTGCTTTCAACCTCATCAAAATACTTGCAGCCCTGATAATATCTGTTGCCTGGAGTACCTTCAGCATATCTTCCGTGGAAGTCGGTTATGAGCATTTCCTGGCACATGGGGGAAAGGATATTCTCCGATGCAATCATTGGCAAGCATTCGCCAAAAAACTCATTGTTTTTCCTTGCCATATCTCTCACAAACATTGCTTCCTTTAACCAGTCCATGAAGGAAAATGAAAAGGGAAATAAAAAGGTAGTGGATGATGGAAAGAGGCTATACTGCATAATATTTGTGACATTCTCCCCACCATAAATGGTGGGGCTTCTACAGAGGGGCAGGAGGAGGCACATTGAAATCATTGAGGGAAGTTTGCTGACCTGAATTTGCCAGTTAGCCGCCTAAGAAAAGGAGATATTGGCAAAGCCAATAC
>CAZTWM010000108.1:0-4608 GCA_964617935.1 uncultured Thermoplasmatales archaeon
GTTTTTAACCGCCTTTTCATAAATTTTTATAAAATATCTTTTTCCTGCTTCTGTTTGAGAATAGTTTTTCTTCATCAAATTGTGTTCCATACACAAAGTTTGTCCGTTATCAATATCATTTGTCCCACCCTTATCCTTTGGTTTTATGTGATCTACAACCAGTTCAACACCATCTTCAATCCCTCTGCCACATACAACACATTTATATCCATCTCTTTCAAGTATTGCTTTTTTAACATCCGGAGGAAAATCCCAGAGTTCGACATTCTTAACCTTATCTGGGTCATAACGATATACCCCCTTACTCACTTTAATGAGTTTCCCTTCCTGATGAAGTTTTCTTATTGTTCTCCATGGGTCACGAGGTGGAGTATCATGGTCTTTCAACCACTGTTCTGTAACCCAATCCACTACGGGGCCATGAGGCAAATCTTGGTTAGGATGATTCATGAAATATTCCATTACAAGTTCTCTTATTGTTCTGGATTTCTTCATAGTTCCTTCACCTCAAACAATGTGGTGTCACATATCCTTGCTTCATTTATCAATCTTTTTTTTGCAATTTCACAATAGGATTTATCTATTTCAATCCCTATGGCTCTTCTTTTATTCAAATATGCTGCCACTAACGTGGTGCCAGAACCCATAAATGGATCAAGTACGAGGTCATTAACAAAGCTGAACAATTTCATGCATCTCTTTGGAAGCTCAATTGGAAAGGGAGCAGGGTGCCCAACTCTTTTTTTACTCTCTCCGGGAAATGTCCATAAACCATTGGTCCATTCCATAAATTCTTCTCTTGTAATATCTGATTTTCCACTTCCTGAAGTTTTTTCCATCTTTTTTTGTATAAAACAACAATCAACTCCACAGGTGCTATAACATAAGGGGCCGAAGCAGAAAGCCAAGAACCCCACGCAGTTCTTCTGGATATATTTCCCTCATTCCACACTATTGTGGAGTGATATTTAAAGCCCAATTCCTTTGCTATATGGGTTAAATCAGCTCCCACGCTCTGCTGTCCCCCCTTATTTTTATCTAACGGTATATTTAAACAGAATCTTCCGTCAGGTTTTAACCATTCATAACATCTCTTCATCCATCTTCTACTAAATCGCAGATAGTCACTATAGGAAAGCTTATCATTGTGAGAATTATATTTTATGTCCACATTATAGGGCGGTGAGGTTATTACAAGGTCTATGCTTTCAGGCTCTATTCTTGTGGTTTTTAGGACATCATTATTAATTATCGTTATGCCCTTTTTTTCGTAGAATATTTCATTTTCCATTAACACCACCTATACCTTGGAATGGAGAGAATGCTCTATAAATCCTCCAAATATTAATTGTCCTTTTCATTCTATAATTTTCATCAGAAACTCATTTAAAACTTTACCGCCCCCTTTTGAAATGTGTTTTTAATATTTTCTATTCTATTTCTCGCTCGCCACCCTCACCCTCGTTTTTATCCCCCCTCTTATGTTAAAATCCCCCACCACTTCCAGAAATCTTGGCGAAAGCAAATCCTTCAAATCATCATATATTCTGTTGGTTGCTTCCTCATGGGTCATATATTTATCGCGATAGGAATTCAAATAATGTTTGAGGGAGCGAAGTTCCACTATTTTTTTGTCCGGCACATACCTTATTTTTAGGATGGCAAAGTCAGGGTAGCCAGAGCGGGGGCACAGGCATGTGAATTCAGGAAATGTTATTTCCACCTCATAATCTTTCTCTGGGGAAGGGTTCTCCCATGCCTCCAGTTTCGCCTCCTTTATAGCCTTCTCCCCATATTTCATTATAAAACTTCCTCCATCTCCAGTTTATCCTCTCCTCTCAGATAAATAACAGGAAGATTGAGTTCCTTTGCCCTTTTCTTCAATTCCTTGTCATTGGTGAGAACGGCGGCATCCATCCTGAGAGCAGTTTCGAGAACTCCATCATCTCCTGGATTTTCCGTTTCCACAAGACGGAATCCTCTCTTTTGAACTATGTTCAATCCAAGTTTTGCTGCCCTGCCAACGCTTCCCTCCTTCTGGGCGAGATGCTCCATTTCCTCCACCACGGTTCTGGGGACTATTATACGGCATATCCCCAGCAATCTGTTGAGTTCCTTTTCAAGATTTATCCCACACTGATAGGGGAGCATCAGAGCATTTGTGTCCAATACAACAGCCCTCATTTTATCTCTCCATATCCTATTAAACGCCATCTACCCATTATATTTCTTGATATTGCCACCCTCTGCCCTTCTTCAGCACATACAGGTATTTTCAAATCCACTTCCATATATTCCTTTTTCCTGGTTTTTACAATCCCAACAGTTGTGGCTGTGCCAACATTTAACATGAGTGGCTCTTCTTTCCTTATATCATCCATCTTCTTTTTTTCCTTTTCCCCCACAAGGCGGTCGAGGAGGAAAACATCCATCTGAAGTTCTGATAGAACAGGGGGAAGTTTTCCCTCTTTGCCCACCACCTTTCCAGCCATTGCATCTGCTTTTGTGAGAGAGGGGTCAAGATATGTTCCAACGCCTATGAGTCCTCCCGGACCCGCCTCCTCTACCATCTCCCCTCCCGTTATAAGGGAGGAAATCTCGGTGAAAACAGGTTCATATATTACCTTACCATGTTCCTCTATTCTCCTCCCGGGTCTTATTTCAATGGTGTCTCCAACATGCAGAACGCCCTGCTTCAATGAGCCTCCTATCACACCCCCCCTCAATTTTTTGGGAGGAGTGCCAGGCTTGTTCACATCGAAACTTCTGGCAGTATACATGAGAGGTGGCTTGCCTTTGTCTCTCTCTGGCGTAGGAATAAATTCTTCTATAGCCATTATAAGGACATCCATATTCACCTCATGGTGGGCAGATACCGGTATTATGGGCGAGTTCTCCGCGCATGTTCCTTCAATAAATTTCAGAATCTCTTCATAATTTTTCTTTGCCTCTTCCTTTGTAACCAAGTCTATTTTATTCTGGACTATGACAATATTCTTTGCCCCAACAATATCCAGAGCCATCAAATGCTCTTCTGTTTGGGGCTGGGGGCATGATTCATTTACTGCTATGAGTAAAAGGGCACCATCCATTATTGCCGCTCCAGATATAACAACAGCCATCAGGGTTTCATGGCCCGGGGCATCAACAAAGGAAACCTTCCTCAGTCTTTCAGTGGGACTGCCACAATGAGGACATACAGGCTTGGTGGAATAGCACAACGGCTCGGGGCATTCAGGACATTTATAAAAGACTGCATCCGCATATCCAAGTTTTATGGATATCCCCCTCTTCAACTCCTCTGAGTGTTCATCCGTCCATTTTCCAGTCAGAGCCTGAGTGAGTGTGGTTTTTCCATGGTCAACATGCCCTACCATCCCTATATTTACCTCAGGCTGACTCATTTCTGTTCTTTCTCCTCAATCTTTCCCGCCGCCTTCAACAATTCCTCCACGGGCTTGGCGCCCTTTTTTATAACCTTCATATTTATTTGAGAAATATTCAAACTTATGGTATTTCCACAGACGGTGATTCGCTTCCTCACTCCCTTATCTTTTGGCTTGAATCCCGTGCTTCTGGCTGTAAGTATTCTTTTTCTCCCTATGCCAGGTATCTCCTTTCTCATGACAAATCCGTCTTTATCAACGCCTCCTGTAATCTGGAGAGTATATCCAGGGAGAGAAACGAATATCCCGTCCACCTCGTCCCCTATCTTTTTTCCCACCAGCGAGTTTGCGTGATGTCCATCCACCACTATCTGCCAGCTTTTTGGTCCATCGCTTATTACCACCTTAAACTCCGCCATGCTAATCACTCCAGCAATAGGAATTGCTTTTAATATTTTTGGTTGTTTTTCAGAGATGCAGAGGGAAAATATTATTACATCGTAGATAATAACATTTCATGAAAAAATTTGTAGTAATGGCGACGGCTTTTATGCTTCTTCTCTCATTTCCAGTGAAAGGAAATCAGGAAAGGAACATCATGTATTTCCAATTTTCCTTTAAAGAACCTGTTATCCATAAATTAGGAAATGAAAGCATTGTTGAAATGGATAGTATGAAATATATGGGGGATGGAGGAAAGCCAATTCTTCCTGTAAAGCCCCTTTACATCCTCCTGCCTCATGGAAAGAGTTTCAAGGGCTTGGAGTTAAAATGCAATCATAAACAGATTATAGGTGAAGGATATGAAATAAAGAGAGCAAAATATCCTGTTGTGATAGGTGAGAAAGAAAGAGAGAGCAGGGAAAACATACCTGCCATCTACCCTGAGAAAAACTACCAGGTGGTGGGAACGTTCTGGAAGAGGGGCTTTGGCATACTTGTTCTGAATCTCTATCCTGTCCATTATGTTAAGGAAAGAGGGGAAATATATTATTTTGATGAGATGGATTTAAAGATAAAACTGGAAGATGGCAAGGAAAACCCACTTTATAGAGGAATTGATAGAGACGCGGAGGAGATTTCATCCATGGTGGAAAATCCTGAGGAAATTTCCACATATCCTCTTTCCCTGCCAAAAAAAGGAGAGGAATATCCCTACGTTATAATAACTTCCAGGGGATTGAGCACTTCATTTGGACAAAACACATTTGCAGACTTTGCA
>CAZTWM010000109.1:0-4571 GCA_964617935.1 uncultured Thermoplasmatales archaeon
AGAATTAAAGGAAACGGATGAGATAAATGAGGGAGATGAGATTGAAGTGGATATGCATGAGGGCATCATAAGGAATCTCACCACAGGAAAAACCTACAGGGCGATGCCCATGGGGGAACTGGAAAGGAAAATAATGGAAGCGGGAGGGCTTATAGAGTATCTGAGGGGAAAAGATGAGTGATGAATATATAAGAAAAATATTTCCGGAGGTTGATGAGATAAAGGATGAGGCGCTGAGGGGTAAGGTTATAAAAATCTGGAGAAAGGCAATGGAGAGAGGGGGATGGGATGAGATAGAGAGCATCCCCTTCACCCTTTTGATATCTACTGATAAATCATTAGTGGAGCATACACGAATTATTACAAGGATGGCAATGGCGGTGGCGGATGAAAGGAAGGATTTGGATATGGATAAAGTCATAGCAGGGGCGTTGCTTCATGATGTGGGCAAACTTCTGGAATATGAAAGGAGGGATGGAAGGGTTGTGAAGAGCGAAATGGGGAAAAGAATAAGGCATCCTGTTTCTGGCGCAGCCCTCGCAATGGAGGAGGGGCTGGACAGCATAGCCCACATAATAGCAGCACATTCCAAAGAGGGTGAGTTTGTGGAGCGTAGTAAGGAAGCAATACTGATTCATCACTGTGATTTTATAGATTTTGAAATAGAGAAGGCGAAGGTGAGGGATTGAAGGGGAAAGAGGCAAAGATAGTGGAGTTGAAGGATGCACTTAAAAAATGTGGAATAAGGGACGGGGCAACACTATCCTTCCACCATCAATTGCGCAATGGAGACAATGTCATCAATTTGACTCTTGAGGCGGTGAGGGAATTAGGAATAAAAAACATACGGCTTGCCCAGACAGCCATATTCGATGTTCACAAGGCAGTTATAGAGCATATTGAGGAAGGCGTTATAGGAAGCATAGAGGGGAGTATAAATGGCATAGTGGGCGACTATGTTTCAAAAAATCCCATGGAAAAGCCCGTCATCCTGAGAAGTCATGGAAGAAGATGGGCTGATGTGAGAAATGGAACATTGCATATAGACATAGCCATCATAGCTGCCTCGGCGGCAGACGAAATGGGGAACTGCACTGGCGTCATAGGAAAGAATCCTTTTGGACCCATCGCATATTCTCAAATGGATGCCATGATGGCCGACAGGGTTATTATAGCCACAGACACTATAGAGGAATATCCATGCCCTTATCAGGAGATAACGGAAAATTATGTGGACTATGTGGCTGTCGTTGACAACATAGGGGATCCAAGAAGAATAGCATGGGGAACAACCAGAATAACCACAGACCCTGTAAAGCAGAGGATTGCCCATAACTGCATTGAGTTTATGGATGGTGCTGGCATTGTAAGGGATGGAATGAGTTTTCAGTTCGGGGCTGGAGGAACATCTCTTGCTGTAACAAAATATCTTGGCGATTTGCTCAAAGAAAGAAATATAATGGCTTCCTTCGCTATAGGAGGGGTGACGAAAATACTGGTGGATATGTTTAAAGAGGGGCTGATAAAGAAACTCTTCTATGGGCAGTGCTTCGACGACCATGCGGTAAAATTCTTTGCAGAACGCCCTCTGAATACGCCTGTCATGAACGTGGGCAACTATGCAGATCCGGAGGGCAAAAGCAGGGCGGTGGATAAACTTGACGTGGTTGTTCTGGGAGGAACAGAAGTGGATACGAGATTCAATGTAAATGTCAATACCCACAGCGACGGCCGCCTCCTTCACGGCATAGGAGGGCATCAGGATACGGCGGCGGCTTCAAAAATTACGGTGATATCCCTTCCCATATACAGAAAAACAAACCCCATTGTGAGGGAGAAGGTTACTACGATAACGACGCCTGGCAATGTGGTGGATGCTATTGTTACAGATGTGGGTGTTGCCATCAATCCAAAAAGGAAGGACTTAATGGAGAAATTGAAGGGAAAGATTGAGATTTTCTCCATAGAGGAGTTAAGGGATATGGCTTATTCCCATACTGGGGAGCCCCTGCCACCATCTCTTGGCAAGGAAGTGGTGGCTGAGGTGAAATGGATTGATGGAAGCATTATAGACAGAATTTACAGGGTGGTGGAATAAATGGAATGGGAAACTTATATAACGAAAATAGAGCCCAATACAATAATCATAAGGGGGTATCCAATCCAGAAACTTATAAGAGAAAGGGGCTTCATTGAATGCCTCCATCTCATAACAGCAGGGAACTTTCCGGACAGTGAGAAAAAGGAAAGGATGGAGGAAATTTTCAGAGAGGCGGCATTGCTTCCTGTAAAAAAATCTGAAAAATTCGAGGGAGAGGATATTTCCAAGGTTATCGCAAGGCACATTTTAATGGATGGGTATCTTGTTTCATATAAGGGAAGGAAAGAGGAGATGACGGCATTTATGGCTGGTAGAATGATGGCTTATCTTTCCTCCATCTATTCATCGGAAATTGGGGAGGGAAACTTCTCTCAAATGCTTTCCCGCACCATTGCTGGGGAGGGAAAAGAAAAATATGGGAGAATGCTGGAGGCAATGATGGTTGCATCTATGGATCATGGCGTTACCCCTCCTTCTATTCAGGCAACAATGATAGCAGCATCTGTCCGCACATCATATGAGGTTGCGATGGCAGGCGGCATTGCTGCCATAACAGATGTTCATGGAGGGGCAGGGATGAAAGCAGCCCAGTTTTTCATGAAATGCATTGAACTGGCGGAGGAGATGGGCATGGAAAATGCGGTCAGGAAGATGGTGAAAGAATATGTTGAAAAGGGGGTGAGAATAAAGGGGCTGGGGCATCGCATCCATTCTGAAGACCCGAGAAAAAGGGTGCTGCTGGAAATGGCTTATAACTCTGGAATGGCGGGAAAGGCGATAGAGGCAGCGGAGATGCTGGAGGAAATATTTGAGGAAGTTAAGGGAAAGAGATTGCCCCTCAATGTGGATGGGGTAATAGGGGCTATGGTGGCTGACATGGGTATAGAGGCGGAGATGGCAAAAACATTGTTCATCTATGGCAGGACTGCAGGACTCTCAGCCCATTATTTTGAGGAGATTGAAACCCAGCCACCCATGAGGAGGATAGATTTTTCAAAGGTTGTTTATAAGGGAAAGGAGGTGAAAGATTGGGAACATTAGCGGAGAATATTCTTGAGGAAGCAAGCGGGAAAAGCCTAACGGCGGGAGAAATTGTTTATGCAAATGTTGATACAGCCATGTCCCACGAGAATGCCGCCCTTGTGATAAGATGGTTTAAGGAAATTGGAAGGGAGAGGGTGTGGAATAATGAAAGGATTGTGATAATATTCGACCACCGCGTTCCTGCAGAATCAATAAAGACGGCGGAGGGGCAGAAGAAGATAAGGAATTTTGTGAAGGAGCAGGGAATAAAGTACTTCTACGACATAAACACTGGCATATGCCATCAGGTGTTGGCAGAAAAAGGCTTTTCACGCCCTGGCATAGTTCTTGTTGGCACGGACAGTCATACAACAACGGCGGGGGCATTTGGAGCATTTGCCACTGGCATAGGGGCGACGGAGATGGCTGGGGTCTGGGCTACGGGGAAGATATGGTTTAAAGTTCCTGAGACAATAAAAATAAATGTGGAAGGTGAGTTGAATAAAGGCATATATGCCAAGGATGTGATACTAAACATAATAGGGCATCTCGGGGCGGATGGAGCCAACTACATGGCTGTGGAATTTGATGGGGAGGCAATAAAGAAAATGAGCATCGCCTCCAGAATGGTTCTTTCCAACCTCTCCATGGAAATGGGGGCAAAGGTGGCTTTCGTTTATCCAGATGAAAAAACAAGGAAATGGCTGGAGGAAAGGGAGGCAAAGCCCTATAAGTTTGTCCTCCCTGATAAAAATGCGAGATATGTGGATGAATACAACTTCAATGCCTCAGAGATGCAGCCAGTGGTAGCATGCCCTCATAGCGTTGACAATGTAAAAAGCATAGAGGAAGTGGAAGGTGTGGAAATACAGCAGGCATTCATTGGCTCATGCACCAATGGAAGATTGGAGGATTTAAGGGAAGCAGCCAGAATTCTGAAGGGAAGAAAGGTGAGGAAAAGCACTCGCCTTATAATAGGACCCGCTTCCTGGGAGGTTTACAGAGATGCCATGAGGGAAGGTTTGCTGGATATATTCATTGAGGCGGGAGGTGTGATAATAAATCCCGGCTGCGGACCATGCCTGGGGGCACATCAGGGCATACTTGCTTCAGGTGAGACAGCCATATCCACAACCAACAGGAATTTTCAGGGAAGAATGGGCTCTCCGGAATCCTTCGTTTATCTTGCCTCTCCAGCCACAGTTGCTGCCTCAGCCATAGAGGGAAAGATTGCAGACCCGAGAAAATATTTGAGGTGATGAAATGGGCAGGGTATGGAAATTTGGAGATGATGTGAACACGGATGTCATATATCCAGGATATGCATTGAAAGTAACTGAGCCAGATGAAATGGCGAAATATGCCTTTGCTGAGGTCTACCCGGAGTTTTCAGAAAGGGTTAATAAAGGAGATATCATTGTGGCAGGAAAAAATTTCGGATGTGGCT
>CAZTWM010000110.1:0-4494 GCA_964617935.1 uncultured Thermoplasmatales archaeon
CAGCACCCTGTAATGGAGGTAAAATTATTATAGGCTTTATCTATTGTAGTTTGGAGGCAATAAAATGACTAAGGGGTGGAATAAAAGCCTTATCTCTCTAATGCTGGCATTTTTATTTTTAATGCCTGCTGGTTTAACAGTAAGTGGTGGGATGGATGAAAATTGCAACAGCGGGATTGCGAAGAAATGGACGTGGATTTTCTACGATGATGCAGATTTTACACCTGGATTTGACCCCCTTTATCCATTTGCATCACAAGCATACTCCAGTGAAAATCTCAATGTGGTGGTTCTTCAGGATACATATGGAGATTCTGCAAAAATATGGTACATTGACCGCCATCATAATCCAGTACTTCGTGAAGGATGGGGTGAGGTGAATATGGGCGATTACCATACACTTAAAAACTTTGTTGAATATGCAAAAAATAATTACCCCGCCGAGAGGTATCTATTATCCTTTTATGACCATGGCATGGGGTGGAGGGGCGCATGCATCGATGATACAGACAATGACCATCTCACGATGGATGAAATCCAGAAGGCACTGACAGAAACAGGAGGGGTTGATGTAATATGCTTTACGGCTCCCTGTGTGATGGGGGCTCTAGAATCTGTTTATGAACTCCGAAACCTTACCAAGGTATATATTGGTAGTGAAGAACTGAGTGGATATGCATGGTGGTGGTATGTGATAGGAGATATATGCGACATACTCAACCAGGAGCCAGATATAGATGAGATTGAACTTGGAGGAGACATTATTGAGTTAATATATAAAGATAGTGATAGGTGGTCAGATTATGATTTTGGTGACCAACTCACAATGAGTGCTATCAGAACAGATAGAATAGAAGAATTGGCTGACGCCATAGATACGGTTGCCCAGCATCTCATTGATAATTTTGAGGTTTCATCTGATAAGGTTGAGTCAATTTATTATAAGGTTCAGAAATTTGAATGGGAGCACCTCATAGATGTTTATAATTTTGCCGAAAATTATTTGAGTGTTGAAACAAACCAGACCATCTGCCAGGAGATGGAAAATGTTATGGAATGTTTACAGAATGCTGTAATAGCAGAATGCCACGGGTCTGCTCATCCGGATGCACATGGTCTGACAATCTATTTTCCCAACCCACATAAATATGGATATGAAACTTCCTATTCCAGCCCTGGCTATGGATTGGATTTTTCACGCGATACTCACTGGGATGAGTTTCTGGAATATTATCTTGGAAT
Organism: uncultured Thermoplasmatales archaeon; assembly: GCA_964617935.1. Taxonomy (GTDB): domain Archaea; phylum Thermoplasmatota; class E2; order UBA202; family JdFR-43; genus JAGGZK01. The sequence goes on from CAZTWM010000110.1 coordinate 1,243, forward strand.
GAAACCCTATGTCATAGTTTATGGTATTTCTGGAGGGCTTGGAGTGAATGCTTATCTTAAGAATATAGGGGGAAGATATGGGAGTGATATCTCATGGGAGATCATCATAGATGCTCCGCTTATGCTTTCAGGGAGAATTTCCAGAGGGAGTGTGAGCATTGGAGCAGGGGAGGTGGTTCAAATTGAAAGCGATACTGTCATGGGGATTGGACCTGCAACCATATCTGTTATTACTGATAACGATAAAAAAACCATGCAGGGATTTGTGGTGGGACCTTTTGTATTATTGGGGTGAAAGAAATGCTGAAACAATTAAACAAAAAAAGTATGGTTTTGGTTGCCATTCTCTTACTCCTTTTTACATCCATATCACCTTTAATACAACTTAGCAACACCCAAAAGATATCCATTCCACAATTTTTATCCTTTAATGCCCATAACAGAACAAAGAGAATCCATTGCTCTGAGGACAACTATCTGAACCCTGTGTGGAGCAAGACATATGCCAATTCATGGGCTTCTTCTATAAAGGTATACAAAGGATACGTTTATGTTGCTGGTTCCTTTAATTATTTACCCAAAAGCGAAAATGATATTCTCTTGATGAAATATGATATGAATGGGAACTTAATATGGTCTAAAAAATATGATGAATATCCATATGATGCTGCATGGGCAATGGATATTTGTGATGGATATATCTATATTGCAGGATTTGGCTCTGACTGGCATTCTGCAATTACATATTCCAATATTATGGTGCTAAAATATGATATGAACGGGAATCTAATATGGTCTAAAAAATATGATGAAGGGACATATAATTTTGCTTATTCAATTGTTGCAGATGAAGAAAGTATATATGTGGGCGGACAAACCGATTACAGCAGTTTGCTTTTAAAATATGATATGAACGGGAATTTAATATGGGAGAAAATATTTAGCAATAAAGAAGAAATGTACAGTGAAATAACCTCCATAGATACATATAATGGATGGATTTATGGAGTGGGAGAAACAGAGAATGAAAATGGTGATGATGACATTTTACTGATAAAATATGATAATGATGGCAACATCATCTGGAATAGGACATGGAGAAAAATAGGCACCCAAGCAGCATATGGATTGGATGTGGAAGATGGGGTATATATCTGTGGTTTTGGAGATGTAGAAAGCAATGACGGAACAGGTCTTATTCTTAAATATGGTGAAGATGGTGAATTTGAATGGCATACTTCCTTTCAACATTTCAAACTGGAGGATATAGAAGTGGCGGAATCAATTTATGTGGTTGGAGAATCATGTGCCACTTCCGCATCTCCTGATAGCTGGGATATTGTCATAGCCCAATTTGGAAAGAATGGGGGATTGATAACTTACAATTCCATATATAACTCCGGTTGTGATATTGCAAGAGGAATGGATGTGGTGGAAGGAAATATTTATGTAGCAGGTTCACAGGGAGAAGATGCCCTCATTTTAAAGCTTGAACCCTATTTCATGGAGAAAAAAATTGTAAAAGATGATTTCAAAAATGAAAAACTCTCCTCCATCACATTCTCAGATATTAAAGAGTTGATGAACACGAACAAATTTAAATCCGCCTCCAAATCAGATTCCATAGATATAATTACAGGAGCCGCAGATTGGCTTATAAGTTTGGCTGAGCCCACATCCAGCGGTTATAAATGGCCCTTGAATGAGAAAGAAAAGGAATATTACACAAATTTAATGCATGGGACACCTGGCGTCTCTCTCTTTCTATTGAAGGTTTACGAAATCACAAAAAATCAGAAATATCTGCAATATGCGAGAGGTGGAATGGAATGGATGATGTCCATTGCAATTCCCTCAAGAGGTGGCTATGAATGGCCCGAAACCCAAAATTCCCCAAGTTTTTATGTGGGGGCTGCCGGCATTGGTGAAGTTTTCCTTGATTTTTATCAGTCCTTGGGCGATGCCAAATATTTACAATATGCAGAGGGTGCCGCCCGCTGGATAGAAAGTGTGGATGGCATAAGGTCTGAAGGGTGGGGATATGATATCATCTCTGGTTCTGCCGGCATTGGAATTTTCTTTTTACATCTTTATGATGTGACAGGTGATTCAGAATATCTTTCCTATGCCAAAAAAGGAGGAGACTGGCTTATTTCATCATCACGGAACTGCCCGATTCTGTTTTTAACTGAAAAGGGTAATCCTCTCTGTAGATCGAGTGCAATTAAAGATGGATGCTTATGGGTTGCCATACCTCTTTACTGGATTACATCCGCAGGTTTCGGGCATGGTACCGCTGGCGTGGTGTACTTCTTAGCAGAACTTTACAAGAGATGTGGGGAAGAAAAGTATATAGAGTATGCTGAAAAAGCGGCTAAATGGATAATTCATGAGGCGATAATTGAAGGAAACGGTGATATGGAATGGAGATGGAAATACCGACTTGACCAACTTTATTCCCCTTTTTATTACAATACGGGATGGTGTTATGGGAATGCTGGAATAGGAAAAGCATTTATTTCCTTATATCAGGCAACAAAGAATCCATATTATTTCCATATACTGGAAAATTCGACGAACTGGCTTATTGAACAGGCGATTTCAGATGGAGAAGGATATAGATGGATAATAAGAGTGCCGAGAGTGGAACCAGAATATGGTAGTTCTGTTGCACAGCAGTGCCATGGTGTGGCTGGGGTTGGTGACTTTTTCTTGGATTTGTATAATCTCACTGGAAATTTATCATATTTAGAATATGGGATTGGTGCGGTTAGATGGCTGGAAAATTCAGCTATAAAGGTATCCTATGGCTATAAATGGGATGCCTCATCTGATGATACAGGATATTCATTTGGGGAAGCAGGGATTGGATTATTTCTTGCCCGGGCATATGAGACCAATTTTCCACCCTTTAAACCCGATAAACCATCTGGACCATCATCCGGAAAAATCGGGAGGGAGTATACATATACCACCGCAGCAGTTGATGCAAACGGTGACAAAGTTCGATATGGATGGGACTGGGATGGCGATGGCGTAGTAGATGAATGGACGCCCTATTATGCTTCAGGAGAAAGCATAGAAATATCTCATTCCTGGAATGAAAAGGGCACATATCAAGTTAGAGTGAAAGCAGAGGACGAGCATGGGGCAGAGAGTCCATGGTCTGATCCATTAACGGTTTCCATGCCAAAAACATATGAAAGCATGTTATGGACATTATTGGAGAAAATTTATGGAGAGATACTGAAA
>CAZTWM010000111.1:0-4366 GCA_964617935.1 uncultured Thermoplasmatales archaeon
AATCCAACATAAGAAATTTTGCACGCAATGCGAAAAATCAGGTCATCTACTGTATGGATATGCAAGAAATGGGATGTATTTGCAGGGAAATAAATAGTTCTATTATTGACTTAAATAGTTCCATCATTGATTTATAAACTTTATATACTTCTGGAATGCTAACAGATTAGAAAGGACGAGGGTTATTGTGTTTTCCCCCATCAATGCCTCCCCCTCGTCCTCCTGCCTCCCTCTGAAAAAGAGATTTTAATCCAATTCTTTCAATTTTTCTTCGAGTTGTTTTATTTTATTCCTGATTTTATCCAGTTTTTTCTCATATTTTTCCTTCAATTTCAGATATTTCTTTTCACTCATTTCTTTTTCTCTCTCTTCCAGTTCTTCAATATCTCTTTTTATTATCGCCCTCATCTCATTGAGATCCTCGATTTTCTCCTTTATCTTGTTTCTCTCTGCCATGAAGCAAATATAAATAGAGGAGAAAAACTTTACTATTTATGATTGTTCATCGCTTTCTCGGATTTGGATGGGAATCCAATGTTTATCTTATAGAGGACAGGCATATTGCAATTATTGATACAGGCACAGGCTTTTATAACAGAAAATTGGTTGAGGAGATTGAAGAGTATGTTAACATTGAAGATATAGACTACATCATTCTCACCCATGAACATTTTGACCACTGTGGAGGAGCAAAGAAATTGAAGGAATTGAGCGATGCCAGCATTTTTATACATGAAAAAGGAGCAGAGGTGCTGGAAAAGGGGGAGCAGTGGAGTTCCATTTTATTCAACGCCCGACAGCCAGTGGTGAAGATTGAACAAAAATTAAAGGAGGGGGATAGAATATACCTTGGAGATGCTGTGCTGGAGGTGATATATACACCTGGGCATTCTGAGGGAAGTATCTGCCTTTATGAAAGAAACACCTCCTCTCTATTTTCAGGAGATACTGTTTTTGCACATGGAGGGGTCGGGAGAACAGATTTTTATGGAGGAAATTTCATTCAACTCACCAAATCCATCAAAAAATTGTTGAAACTGCCCGTTAAAAATCTTTATCCAGGACATGGGGATTATGTCATTGAAGATGGTTATCGTCATATAGAAATGGCATCTCGCCTTCTTGAGGAATAATCCAAAGGAAATATTATTAAACATCATAGACATTAGTTGTTTTGATGCAGGGAAGAACAAGATGCCCCTATTGCAACAAAAACGTTGTGGTGGAGGTGCCGGACGGCGCCACAGGCATACAGCATACAGTATGCCCAAATTGTGGAATGCACATAAAAGTGGAAATACCTGTGGAGAGGAGGGAGGAGAAGAAGGAAAGCCCGATACATCCTCTGGTAAAGCATACTCCTTCAAGCAAGCCTGCAATTGCGGGCATATTTTTAATCATTGTTTTTCTGCTGGGCATTATAATGGGTGCACTACTCCTTTTATCTGAAAACGAGATGCTCAAGGGAAATGGAATATATGAAGGGATGGTTACCGATGAGGAGCATAATGCCATTGAAGGGGCTGAGATATATTTAATTGATGAAGGAGTTAAAATAAAGGTGACTGAAACTGGTGGGGATGGATATTTTTCCATAAAAAATCTGAGTGCGGGAAAACACAGAATACTCCTTGAGAAAAATGGATATATTTCAAAGAATGTGAGTATAGGAGTCTTTCCCACCACAAAAAGTATTTTCAGAGAGAGATTTATAATGAAAAAGGGGGAGGGAATGGAAAGGGAGAGGTCTATAACCGCATTTGTTATAGATTTTCTACCAATGTTATCTCTTGCGATAATAATAGTTTCAATCCCTGCTTTGATAGGGGGAGTTTTCTGTTTCATGAGGAGATATGAATTGATAGCAATAATAGGGGCGATATTTGGGATATTTTCCATAGGATTTTTAATAGGCAGCATTTTGAGCATTGTGGCTCTGGTTCTCATCCTGATTTCTCGAGAAGAATTCAGAAAGGTATAAATTTATTAGAGAGAAAATATTTAACCATGTGCATTCAAGCGATAGAATAAGAGGAAGTTTGTCTTCCAAACTAAAGGGCAAAAAAATAGTGCTTGCCATGACGGGCAGTATAGCATGTGTTGAATGTGTAAAACTTGCCCGCCAGTTGATAAGGCATGGGGCTGATGTTGTGGCAGTGATGAGTAAAGAAGCAACACAATTTTTATCTCCTGAATCCATGAAATTTGCCACAGGAAATGATGTGATAACTGAATTGACAGGAAGGGCTGAGCATACGGGGAATGAGGGCGATATCCTCCTCATTGCGCCCTGCACCGCCAACACCATTTCCAAAATTGCCCTGGGGATAGCAGATAATGCGGTAACCACCTTTGCTCTTGCTTTCGACAAAAAAATAATGATTGCTCCTGCCATGCATCTCTCCATGTATGAGAATGAAGTAATAAAAAAGAATATGGAAATATGCAGGGAAAGGGGAATAAAGTTCATATCTCCAAAGATTGAGGAGAACAAGGCGAAGATGGCGGATGTGGACAGGATTGTGGAGGAAGTTCTTAGGGCATTTGGTAAGGACAAAGGTAAAAAAGTTCTGATAATAGGTGGTCCCACCTATGAGCCAATGGACGATGTGAGGGTAATAACAAATCTTTCTTCAGGAAAAATGTCGATGGCGCTGGCGATGGAGGCATATGAAAGAGGAATGGAAGTGAAGATGTGGGCAAGTTTTGATGTCCCTCCATACATTCCTTCGAAAAAATTCAGGAGCGTTGATGACATAAAAAAACTTGTTGAAATGGAAGGGGAAAAATATCATGCGGTTATAAACTGTGCAGCCATTTCAGATTTTGTGGTGGATAAAAAGGAGGGGAAAATGGAAGGGGGTAAGGAAATTTCCATTGATTTACAACCAGCACCCCGTATAAATCCTATGCTGAAAAAAATTGCAGATACTGTAATTTCCTTTAAACTGGAGAAAGAGAATGTGGTGGAGGAAGGAATGAAGTTGATGGAAAGGGAAGGGGTTGATTATGTTGTATGCAATACCATAGAAAGCATAGGAGGCGAAACCACAAAGATATGGATACTGGGGAAAAAAGGAGTTATAAGGGAGGCGGAGGGAGAAAAAAGGAAGGTTGCAAATGAAATACTGGATTTAATATGAAGGCAGTAGCATTCTCTCCCGCCCACGTCACAGGATTTTTTGAAATATGTTATGGGGAGGATGAGAAAAGCACGGGTTCGAGAGGGGCAGGAATATGCCTTTCCCTGGGAAGTTATGCGGAAGTGGAAAGGATGGGGGGAGATGGAATATCCATAGAAGGTAATGTGGGAGAAGGAGATGTAACCATGGAAGCAATGAAAGAGCTGGGAATAAATGGAGTAAAAATAAGGATAAGAAATCAATTGCCACTTTCACAGGGTTTTGGAATGAGTGCCTCATCAACTCTTGCATCTTCACTGGCAGCATGTCATCTTTTTTCCCTCCCTCCAGAAAAGGCTCTGGAAGTAACACATGTGGCGGAGGTGAGGATGAAGGGGGGGCTGGGAGATGCCATTTCTTCCTTTGGAGGTGGAATGGAAATAAGGAAAAAACCGGGTTTATATGGAACAGTGGAAAGAAAGGAATGCACAAAAAAAGTGGTGGTTGCGGTTTTGGGTGAAAGCATTAAAACCCATGAAATACTAAAAAATGAAAGAATGGTTGAAAAAATAAATGAGGCGGGGAGGGAAGCCATGAAACTTTTTTTGAAGAATCCCTCCATAGAGAATCTCTTCCATATTTCCTATGAATTCTCCCTTTCAGCAGGACTTGCCAATGAAAAAATCTCCAGAATACTTCGTGAGGCAAACAAAATTGGGAGGGCGGCAATGTGCATGCTGGGTAATTCCATATTTGCTATCCACAGTAAAGAAATGTTGAAATTTCTTTCCAGATATGAACATTATGAATGCTTTATAGATAATGAAGGAGCAAGGGTATTAGCATCCTTTCTCCCTTAGCCATTTTCTCAGGCATTCACGATGCCAGTATTTTCCATCCTTAAATACAGCATCACTCTCTATTTCCTCATAGCAATATGCACATTCCATGAATGTATATTCCTAAATCTTTTAAAATTATACCCCAAAGATGGCAAATAAAGGGCATGGTTAGAAGGCTTTGCTTTCAACCTATGAATTGTCCCTGTAATCCCATCGTATATTCTTCTTCATTTTTTATTGTGCAATCTGAATATATCAATAAAACCTGTGTCATAAAGTGATGAATGACTCTCTCTTTTCCTCAATCAATTTTTCTACCAAGGAAAGGTGTGCATTCAGTGAATTCACATTCCATGTAACCAAACTGAGCGTGATATAAAAGGGGAAATATATTCGTCACAT
>CAZTWM010000112.1:0-4361 GCA_964617935.1 uncultured Thermoplasmatales archaeon
AACTTCCAGGGGATTGAGCACTTCATTTGGACAAAACACATTTGCAGACTTTGCAGATTTCAAGAGTTTTTATGGAATGAACGCAAAAATTGTTACTGTGGAGGAGATAGTAAGCAATAACAAATACTGGAACTCAACGCCCATGTTCAACGACACTGCCGCGAAGATAAGAAATTTCATCAGATATGCATATCTCAACTGGGGGACAGAGTATGTTCTCTTGGCAGGAGATGCTGATATAATCCCTCCCCGCAATTTATGGGCTGAAGGGGAGTTTCATCAATGGTATTCCATTCCCTCAGACGTATATTACGCATGCCTTGACGGAAGTTATAATTCCGATAAAGACATGAGATGGGGGGAGCCCAACGACGGCGAGAATGGAGATGTGGATTTAATGGCAGAAGTTTATGTTGGAAGGGCGAGCGTTGATAATGCTGAAGAGATGAGAAATTTTGTGAGCAAAACTATGTGGTATGAGGAAAATTACGATGATTATGTGGAGCAAGTTTTGCTGGTTGGAGAAGACATGGGATGGGGAGGGGATGCAAAATGGGGAGGAAATCATCTCGATCAACTCATAGACGGATGCGATGATGGTGGCTACCATACGGATGGCATTCCTTCCAGCAGGTTTAATATAACCAAGTTATATGACAGGGACAGAAATGGCTACTGGAGCAAGGAGGATTTGATTAATCTTCTCAATCAAAACATGCATATCGTATGTCATGCGGGCCATTCCAACTATGTTTACAACATGCGCATGATGACGGATGATGTCTATTCTATAAAGAATGACAAACCCTTCTTTGCCTATTCAGATGGATGCATGGCAGGCGGCTTTGACGAGGAGGACTGCATAGCAGAATACTTTACAATAAAAACACCCAATGCTGCATTTGCTGGAATATGGAATACCCGCTATGGATGGGGCGCTGGGCAGGATGCGCCCTATGATATCATTGATTATGGCTCACAACGTTTCACCAGGGAATTCTGGGACGCCATTTTTGGCGAGGACATAAAGGAACTTGGAAGGGCAAATCAGGATTCAAAGGAGGATAATATATGGAGAATAAATGAGCTGGTGATGAGGTTCTGCTTCTATGAATTGACATTATTTGGAGACCCCGCCGCCGTGCTAAAAGATGTAGATTACAATGCCCCTTCAAAGCCAAGCACGCCATCAGGAGAGGAAAATGGGAAGGTGAGGAATGAATATACATATGAAAGTATGACATATGATGAGGACGGTGACATGCTTTATTACATCTGGGATTTTGGAGATGGAAGCAGTGTGTGCATGGGTCCATATCAGTCAGGGGAGAAGAGTTACGCCAACCATTCATGGGCAAAAAGAGGGAGTTATGAGGTAAAAGTGAAGGCAAAGGATATATATGGGAAGGAAAGCCAATGGAGCGACCCATTGCCCGTAAAAATGCCCCTTTATTCTTACTTTGGAAAATTGCTGGAGATACTGGAAAAACTTAATACTCCATTCTGGAGATTCCTTTTCCTTCTCCTCCATTCATGAAATGAGAGGGAAATTAATAAATAACCTTGCTATTTATTATCATGCAGAAAAAGTTATTGGTTGTGGCAATAGCCATGATAATGATTCTTCCGATAGCCAGTGTGGATAAGGTAGGAGTAAAGAATAATACCACCCAGCAGCAGGTGGAAGAAATGAAGCATTCCATTTTAAGAGATGCGAGATGGTCTTCATGGCATGATTACATGCAGGGAGGACTTTACATACATACGGTTTATGAGGGGATAGAAAAAGATACACCCATACTTCAATCCATATTTAGCGGGATAGATGTGGACGATAATCCCTCCACAGGAGTAAATGGAAATGATGTTAAGGTAAGCGTTATCCCCCTGCCCTTAATTCAATCCACAGATGTTGGCAACGTCCTTACCATTTCCATTGCATTGAAGGTTATACGTCTGGGTGAGGAAATAAAGGATGGAGAGTTCGAGATTTCCTTTGGTGGGGTGATAATGGGAGAGCATAATTTCAGGATTGGATATTACTCAGCGGAAAATGAGGAAGTGCCAAAGGAAATAAGAGAGGTGGTTACTGTCGTCCCATATCTTTTCTATGACCATGATCCCGAATTTTATATAAACATGGAACCTGTTTTTGAGGGAGGGAATGAAAATGTTTCTGCCCTACTGGAATATTCAAATCCAACCCTAGGACAGCATAGAGTAACAATAGATTACTTCCCCGCCTTAAATACAATGATAAAGATATCGCCGCATTTAGAATTGAATAATTTTGGAATATCTATAGAGAGATTTATGAGCCAGGAAGAAACAATAAGAATTTCTTATGAAGAAGGAGGAAATATGGTGGGCAATTTAACCATTGAAGATATACCACAGAAGATGGCATTTAACATTGGCTTCTCCGAAAATTACTTTGAATATGATGCAAGCGATGAATTCAACGTGACTATGATAATAGGAGGAAATATGGATTTCATTGCAAAAATAGAATATCTTCCCCACCACCTTGAAGCAAGTTTCAATAGGAATGGCTATCTGGATATAAATGTGGATGAGAGGAAAACGAAGTTCATAATCGCCAATGCTCTTATTGATCCAACGCTTTCATTTTCAATAACAAACCTTAGTGGAGAATGCATAGCACGCTGGGATATGGAAAGCGCTGGATATCTCACCATAGATGGATTTGCAGGAGTGAGGACGGAAATAAAGGCGAATATGGGTGCAATGAAATTAGACTACTATGCAGAATTAAAAGCGGAACATTTTGAAATGGAATGGAATCTTGCAATTCCTGGATATGTAGCAATAGATACAAACTGGGAATGGCTTGGTTTCTATCACTTCAACTACACCTATGATGATACATTTGGCATAGTTATTGAATCAAACATGATGAGAGCCATGAATTACAGGGTTAACTGGCAGACTTCCATGCCCTTCTTCACCATTGATGGACAAATCCAATTCATGGGCGACTTCGTCTTCAAAATAATGCTCAATGGAATATGGTATAATGTGATAAGTTAAACAGCCCTCTTTCCCTTATATTTTTAGGCGATATCTTCCCTTCCCCATGAACTCCAGTATTCCTCTATCTCTGAGAATCTGGAGTTGCTGTCTTATCTTTGGCTTTATGTGTTTGTTTTGTGGATGCATTTTTCCCAGCCAATCCTCAAATTCATATATCTCTTGGAGAGTGAATTCCCTCTTATCCAGTTTTCTTATGCATGAAATAATATCAGTAAGCCATCCCTTGGAGGAAACAGGAATTTCATTGAAAAAGGAGAATCTTTTCCATGCTTCTCTTACATCTCTTTCTGGAATTATTCTGCCTTCTTTTACCATATATATTCTGGCATCCTGCGGCAATCTTTCCAGCAAAATATTGGAGCCAATCCATCCTGCCCTTCTTGCATTGCTGCTCAGTGGCTTCCTTTTCTCTATTATTTCCTCCGACATGAAATATCTGGGAATCACCATTACATCATAGACCTTCATATCTTTGCGTTCATAATGCATGAAAACATAATTGGGGGCTGTTCCTTTCTTTATTGCCTCAATTTTGGGATAATAGGCGGAGTTCATGACTTTGGAGCCAAATTTATGCCTCATGCTCTTCATCTGATACTTTTCATCACATCTCGGACATACAAAATCAATTACCTTTTTACTCGGTGGAGCTGCTTCAAGAATTTCTGAAGGACATGCAGGGCAATACATATTTTCCTCGAACCATTTCTCAGTTATTACTCTCACCCTCTGAGAAGGACTTTTATAACCTATGGCAATCTCAGTATTGAGGGCTAAATTCATCATAAAAAGAATAACTGCAAAGATTTGATTTTTTCTATAAAAATTTGGTTATAACTTGCTTACAAAATGGTGTAACTAAATAAAAATGATGTTTATGCTATCATAATATGAAATCTTTGGATGAGAGAAGCATTTATCTGGCTAAATTGGGGCATATAGAGATATACAAACCAATTATCATAGATATTGGCGATGACTATTTAATGAGAGGAACGAGAATAGATGTGGGATTATTCAGTATTGTGATAATAGAGCAGATGCACCCAAACCATGGATACTTTGCAGAATACATAGTTTGGATAAACTCATTTCACATGGAGAAATGGAAGAGCATCCCAGTAATCAGATGTTCCCGTGGTATTACTCTTAAAAAATTTCTTGAGATGTATCCTGCATTCAAACCCCTTTTTAAAGAAAGAAGTGCAATTGACTCCATTTTTCATTAAAAGTGAATATTTTCATTCATCCATCAAAATCGAAAATAAATATATATGCTGCCATATATACAACAATGCATCCTGATT
>CAZTWM010000113.1:0-4341 GCA_964617935.1 uncultured Thermoplasmatales archaeon
AAATATCAAAAAGAACTTCATTCATAGGGGGGCAATCAGGGCAGTAAGAGGAGGAAGCAACCTCAGCAAATATAGCGGCATCTATTGATGGAAGAATTGCCATGGATGAGAAGGCAATAAAAGTCGATATAACAATTGTTAAATTTTTCATGATATAAAATTAAGCACCATTATATAAATCTTCATGATAATGTGGCATTCTCTTTAGCATTTTCTTTAACATCACAAAATATGGGTTAAATTCTTATATTTGTAAATAATAGCATTTAACATGAAGAGGAAATTGCTATCCATGGTTATTTTTGTTGCAATGGTAGTTCCAGGCATGGCAGCAACTCATATGGAAAAGAGTGGGCAGGATGCATCCAAATTCATTCCATTGCCAGTAAATAAGAAAATGAGCGGAGAACCTGATAAGGTGCCTGTTGTTGTTTTCGTTTCCAGAATAAGGGCACTGGAAATGCAGGATCAGAGTGTTTATCTCAAAATTCTGATAGATGGTGAGGATAGCATGTGGTGGCAGCAAACTTTCAAGGGGATGGATATACACATAGAATGGCCCATGGCTTACAGAGAAATAAAATATGAGAGAGGAAAGATAATTCCCATACAGATCGAATTATGGAAAAAGGGCTTGATAGATACACCATGTGATATAGCCCCAAGGAAAGGAAATTATCTTTATGAAAGGAGTATAACTCTCTTTTATAATTTAACCACAGGAGAGTGGTATGGCGATGACTATCTCGGCGATGGCGACGGCTACGGGCATGTTTCTGGCTTTGAAGATGGGGAATACGATGAGGATGACTATGAAATATGGTTTGATATAATGGAGTGGGATGACAATGACAGAATGACATACTGGGATAAACTTGCCTACGGGTTGAATGCAAGCAAGGATTATGGAAATGTTGATGTCGATGGCGATGGAATACCATGTGACTGGGAAGATAAATATGGATATAATCCTGTTGTTGCTGAAGATCACAAACATCTGGATGTTGATGGCGATGGCTTGGATAACGTGGAGGAATATCTGACGAGCAGGTGGTATTCTGATCCTTTCACCCCTGACGTGTTTGTGGAAGTGGATTTCATGAAGGCAAAATATCCATGGGAGAGGGATTATACATTGCCCAAAGAAAGCCAGTATATGATATGCAATGCCTTTGCTAAGCACAATATATCCCTCCATTTTGATGATGGTAATATGGGGGGTGGGGGAGATTTAATTCCATATGATGACAAAATGTATGGCGATGAATTAATGGCGGCAAGGGAGAAATACTTCCTGCATGGTGATCCCAATTACTGGAGAAGGGGTGTATTCCATTATGCCATAACGTGCTGTCAGATGGGATGGAATGGAAGACCCGCAGGAGGGAGAATGTTTTATATAGACAGCCATTGTGTTGGGGTGCAGTATGTGAGAAACTGGTTGTGGGCGATGAGATTGCAGGGAAGCGATTATACAACGGCTTTAGCAAGCGTTTTCATGCATGAACTTGGACATACTCTCGGCTTGTTTGATTTTGAGGGCATAGATAATGAGAAAAGCAGATTTCCCTGGAATAAGGAATACTGGGAATGGGGACCCTACAAGAGCTGCATGAATTATAGATATGTTTACAAACTCGTTGATTATTCCGATGGCGATGATGCAGATCACGATCAGAACGACTGGGCTATTATAAAGGAAAGAATGGACCGTTTCCAGGGTGATTGGCGGTGAAATTAAAGGCAGTTTTTATTGCTGGAATCATTGCAACCATGTTCCTTACAGGATGCCTTGAAAAGAAAGATAGAACCCCTCCTTCTCTAACAATCAATGTGGATGGGACCATGGGGGAGGATGGATGGTATATAAGCGGGGTAACGATAGTAATGGAAGCGGTGGACAATGAAAGCAGCGTAAAGGAAATGAAATATAGAATAAATGGAGATTTGTGGAGAGATTATGTGATGCCCATCAAAATAAGCAGGGATGGTTTCTATTTTGTTGAATTTTTGGCAAGGGATGGCAGGGGAAATGAGAACTACAGGAACATGAGCATAAAGATTGATTCCACGCCGCCTTCCATAAACTTCACCAATTTTGAACCGGGATACATCTATTTTAGAGGACTGAAGATGATTACACCCCGCATACCGAGGGATACGATGGTTATAGGAAATTATGTGGTAAAGGCGGAAGCCAGCGACGCCCTCTCAGGCATAAAAAAGGTTGAATTTTATCTTGGTAAGAGTATGGCATATGAGGATGAACAAAAGCCCTTTGAATGGAGCATTGAAAAGGCATTTGGTGTTTATAATGTCACCGCCGTCGCTTTCGACCATGCTGGAAATTATGCAGAGATTTGCATAGAGGATGTGCAATTCATAAACTTTTAACTCACTATTTTTTTTACCTCGTCCCTCTCCATAGCCATTCTTAGTTCCATAGCCATTCTTCTTCCTGTTGACATATTTTTACGCCATAAAGAGTTGCCATAGGGATGTCCAATCCACATATGAACGTTGGTTCCGCCTCCTATACGGGGAGCTACATCATATATGTAAAAGTGTAAATCCTTGTCCACGCATGTCTGGAGGCAGAAGGGTCCTATTATTCCATAATCATAATGCTTTTTGCTTGCCTCCACAAATTTTTCTGCAAGCATGAAAGCCTTTTCCAGCAATGACTCCCGCAGGGTGGCTGAATTATGTCCGCATACGGTATATTCAGGTATTCTCTGTTTTTCTGAAAGGGAAAGTTGCTGGTCCGCGGGAAGGCGGACATGACCATCAAGGCTTGTTTCAAAACGCCAGTCTATGCCCAGAAGTTCTATTCTTTCCATTATGGGGGAGTAGAAAAAATCAAGGTTGAAGACGGGTCCTATTATATATCTCTCTATCCTTGCTTTTTGGAGGTCCTGTTCCGTAATGACTCCTTGCTTTATCAATTTCTCCGATTTTTCCCTGTATTCTTCAGGAGAAGAACATGTGAAAAAACCTCTTTCCAGTTTCTTTACAGCATGATGAAGTTTCACAATGCACAATTCGTTTATTTCATCAGGTGATTCAATTTTTTCGGGGAATGGAAGCCCTTCCTTCTCAAGAAGCCAGTAATAATCATGCTTCTCCCCCCTTTCCTCCATGCGGAGCATATTTCTTGAACCAAACATGGGAATAAAAAAATTGTTTTCTATCTCCTCCATGTTGCAGTATGAAGTAAAGGAACGATTTGGAATGAAGATGACATTCTCCTTTCTCAATCTTTCCTGATTTTTTTCCTTTAACACCTCATTGAATTTATCAAAAACCCATGTTTCATCAACAAATCCTGTCTTTCTTCCTGCAAATTCCACACTTTTAAAATATTTTTCATATGTCCTTTCCCTCCCTTTCTGGCAGATTGCTATGGTGGAAAAACCTTCTTCCTTTGCCCCATCAAATGTGTCCAGAGCGGAGTGGGAGGCAACGGCTGCCACCTTTATTTCATTTAAGTCATATTCATCCAGAATCTCCCATATTTTTCTTCTCTCAATCATGTGAGTAATACGGGAGAGGTTTTTAACTTTATTTTATGGGCAGCAATTTTTTATATCCTTTCTCCATGCCATTTCATGGTGGATGTTAAGGAATTTGCAGGTTTGAGACATATGCAGCCGGAAAAATTCTGCATAAAACCATATGACGTCATAGATGAGAAGGAGGCGGAGAAATTGAGGAAAAATCCTGATTCCGCCATTCACATGATTTTACCCCAGGGAGAGAACAAATATGAGGTGGCAAGGAGAGAGTTTGAGAGGTTTAAGGAAAAAATGGTGAGGGACGAGCCATCCATTTATTTATATGAGGAGAGTGGCGAGTTCACGCAGCGTGGCTTTATTCTGGGCGCTTCCTTGGCGGACTACGAAGTAGGGAACATAAAGAAGCATGAGGAGACGAGGGAGAAGCCGTTGCGGGACAGAATAAGGCATATTGAAACTCTTAAGGCAAATACAGGGCTTGTATGGACGATTTTCAAAAAAAATGAGGGGATAAAAGAAATCATGGACGAGATAATGGAGGAGGAGGCAATAGTGGACTTCGAAAAATATGGATATCGCCATCGTTTGTGGAAAATAAGCGATGGAAAAAAAATTGAGGAGATAAAGAAGGCGTTTGCTCCCATCCCTCTGTACATAGCAGATGGTCATCACCGGATTGCAGCAGCCTGGCATTACTGGAAGAAGTATGATGGAAATGAGGCAAGATATGTTATGGTTTTCGCCGCCAGCGATGATGAGGTGCGAATCCTCCCCTACAACAGAGTCATAAGAAAAATAGAAAGAGATGACTTTCTGGATGTATTGA
>CAZTWM010000114.1:0-4331 GCA_964617935.1 uncultured Thermoplasmatales archaeon
GTATTATCCCTCCATTTAGGTAAATATAGGCATATGCCCAGTATGCATTCCATCCGCTGCATCCTCCGCTATTTGGGGGACATGACAGCAGATACTGCTCAGACAGATCCATATCCAGATTGGGATCATGTGCTCTGATGTTTATTATGCTTTCCAGCGCCCCCATGGCGGCAAAATCCCAGCAACTTCCGCAATTGCCCTGGCTTTTTACACGGGTTGTCCAGTCCCCAGTTATCCCCTGATATGTGGCATGCCGCCAGTCCCAGGAAGGCGGGATGTCCCCTTTCAGCATTATTTTTTTATCCTTCACATTGTAATTGTCTAAGGAAATGCATCCTGTAAAATATCTGCCATTGCTGCTTGCTCCATTCCTTACTATTGAATATCCCTTTTTCTCCAAATCTGCAATGTTTCCTTCCAAAATATGTATGTCTTTAAATCCATTCTGAAAAAGGATATTTTTTGCCATTTCCTCATCCTCTTTATCATCACCATAAATTATGATGCTCTCACTCTTTTCATATTCTCTCAGCACATCTCTCAGGCATGATTCACAAAGAAAATCTTTCATAGGTATTGAAATGGCATCTTTAATATGCCCTGCATTGTATTCATCCATACTCCTTATATCCAGTATCACACCCTGCAAAATATTTTCCTTTGTTAACACCTCCGCCCCCATACCTCTATGAAGATTCGATGCTGTCATTGACGACGCAAAAATTAAAATGGCATATCCAACAGCCAACAATTTGCCCATCTTTTTCATATCAACAAATTAATAGATTGCTTATAAGTATTGTGCATGAGAGTGATTGGAATTGAAGGAGCATGTTGTCATCCCAACTCTACACCTTTTCCCACATCTCCTCAAACTTTTTCTTTGCCACCAGCACATAATCACGGTTGCTGAATATCTCCAGAGTTATTGTGCCATTATAATATCTCTTCAACTCCTTTACAACTTCATCCCATTTAATTTTTCCTGTTCCTGGAGGTAGATGCAAATCCTTCATTCCAAAATTATCATGGATGTGTACATGCCTTAATTTATCATGCAGTTTTCTTATGAACTTGCACACATCCCTCCCATGCAAAAAAGCATGTCCAACATCAAGATGGAAATACATCTTTGCCACCCTTCTCAAAATCTCCGCTGTATTCCTGTAATTATCCATTTCTCCCACGCCGTTTTCATACATAACCTTTATTCCATAATCTTCTGCCTTCTCCACCACCTCCTTCATACTTTCCACCTGCAGGTCAATGCCTTCCCTTATGCTGAAAAGAGAAGGGGGCCAGTTGGCATGTATGGTAACATATTCAGCCCCCATTTCATTAAATGCCCGAAAGCATTTCTCCACTTCTTTAATGGCTATCTCACGAATTGTTTTTATGGGAGAGGCGAAGGGGAGATAATATGGAGTGTGCCCTATTATGCCCATTCCATAATCATCCAAGGTTTTTTTGATTGCTTTCACATCAATATTGTCATAATATGTCTTATCCGGCTCCATAAAAAAGTCAATGAAGTCAAAATGCTCTGCTATCCACTTTATCTCTTTCATAACATCTCTCCTTGGATTATTGGGATAGCCAAGTTTCATGATTAAAAAGCACATGGTTATATATTCCTTTTTGGCATTAATGCTCCGAAATAAATGAATACAAATATAGGAAAGTCTTCATTATCTGAACAAAAAAGAAAATTTTATAAAAATATCTTTATTATGAAATCATGAGGGGATGGGTACATATAGATAACTTTGGCGAAAGTTTGAAAATCTATGGCAAGGGGAGCGTGCGCCGCCTGGTGGATAAAAAGGGAAAGGTAGTGCTGGAATATAGGATGGAGAATTGATTTAAAGGAGAAGACGTTATATAGCAATGCGAGTTGAAGAGGCGGTGGAGTATTTAAAAAACATTTCAGGGACGAACATCGAGTTTAATGAAGACGATTTTGTGGAATTTGATGTTGAGGATGGGGGAATAGCCATTGCAGTAGATGGAAGTTCTGTCAGACTATTTGATGCCTATACCTTTTCAGTTTATGCGAGAAGAGTGGGGTGGGTGAAGGCAAGTGAAGAAAAATTGCTTTATAAAAATAAGGGGGAGTTAAAAATAGATTATATTTTTGGTGAGAATGCCGATGCCGTGAATGATGGGAGGAGGGAAGAGGAGGAATTGGAAATAGCAAAAAAATTTACAGATAATTTAGTAATGATCGATGGATGTGCTAATATAAAGGAAAAAAATGTGGTGGG
This sequence comes from uncultured Thermoplasmatales archaeon, assembly GCA_964617935.1. Classification (GTDB taxonomy): domain Archaea; phylum Thermoplasmatota; class E2; order UBA202; family JdFR-43; genus JAGGZK01. The sequence goes on from CAZTWM010000114.1 coordinate 2,265, forward strand.
TGTAAGTAAGAAAAGTGGAATGAAAATAGGTAATGCACCCCTCCTTTTTGTCGCTAAAAAATATGGGGATAAGATAAAGCCGGGAAAGAGATGGTATTATCAGATGAACGATGGTGTATATGCGGTGAAATTCCATCCCTATTCAAAATTTGCCTTCAGAGTGGATTATTATGGAGATGACGCAAAAGAAGTATTTTCAAAAATTGCATCCTTCTGCAGCGACATTTCCTGTCTCGGATATCCCTATCCTCTGGCGGAGGTTCACAAAATGGTGAAAATTGATGCAGATGAGGCAGATTATCTAAGATATTCCATTTTGCATGGTGCAGTAAGGAGAGGCATATCAATGGATGAACTGGAAAATCTTTTTTATGACTATCATGAGTACATGGAGGGATAAAATGATAGGAAGAATAGTGGGAAGAAGCATAGGAGAAATCACCTTCCGCCTTTCATATAACGAGGAAGCGAAAATAGGCGAAATTCTGGTGGCGGATGACAGGGAGAAGGGCATGCTGTTTTTTTTAAGAGTGGTGGACATACAGTATGGTCAGGAAGGGGCAGAGAAATGGGGTATAAAGACAGCAGGAGAAATGCTTCTCATGGATGAGCATAGGGAAGAATATGATTTAAAGGAGAAGAACAGGAGGCTTTTTAAAATATGTGTGTGCAAACCCCTTGGTTATATCAAAGAAGGAAAATTTTATAAGCCGAAGATACTCCCTTCCCATTTCTGTCCTGTGAGGAGAGCAGAAAAAAATGATTATTCATTTCTTGAAAAAAATATGGGGGAAATAGAAATAGGGAAATTAAGGAGTGGAGAAAGAACTGTGGATGTTAAAGTTGGTCTACCCGGCTCTCTCCTTCCATATCATATAGGTATATTTGCCACAACTGGAATGGGGAAAAGTAATTTGATGCGGGTTTTTGCCGCCTCCGCCATGAGGCTGGGGAAATATGGCATTCTCATAATAGACCCCCATGGGGAATATTATGAAGGGAGCGAGGGAAAGGGATTGAAACATCATCCCATGGCAGAGGATAATCTGGTGGTTTATTCTCCCAATCCGTCTCATGGAATGAATATGCTTCGCATCTCAGCCCATGAAATAGGTGCTTCCGACTTGGAGAATATTTTCTCTTTCAGTGAGGCACAGAGGGAAGCCATCTATGCCCTCCAGTCCAGATTTGGTAGAGGATGGTTTGTGGAGTTGCATGAAAGGAGTGTGGAGGAATTGGTGAATGAATTTGGGAGGAGGATACAGGACATAACTTTCAGTGTTTTAAAGAGGAGGGTAGAGAGGATAATGGAATCTGATATAGTTCATTCAGATGCCAGTGTAACAGCCACACCCCAGATAATAAATGATTTGCTTTCAGGAAAAGTTGTTCTTATTGAAACTGCTGGCTTATACGAATATGAAGAATTGCTGGTGAGTGTTGTGATGGCAAGGAAAATATTGAATCACAACAAAAATTTGTTCAGGGATAGAGAAAAATTCCAGAAAATTCCCCCTGTTCTCATAACCATAGAGGAGGCACAGCGCGTTTTGTCAGATGGAATATTTGCTCAGATAGCAAGAGAAGGGAGAAAGTTTAAGGTGGGACTATGTGCCATAACACAGCAGCCAAAACTGATAAAGGAGGAATTATTGAGCCAGTTCAACACTTTCTTCATTCTTGGCTTATCCGACGAAGGGGATAGAAATATTTTAAAGGCATCGGCAAAACAGGATATCTCAAAACTGGAGAAGGAAATACAGACTCTGGAAGTGGGGGAGGGATTGATAACGTATCCAGGCGCCCCCTTTGCCATTCCTGTAAAAATACACTTGTATGATGATTACATAGAAGAAATTGAGGAGGAGAAGGAAGTAAAAAATACCATGAATGAAGGAATGGATGAAGAATTTTATTAACCCATGGGTTAACATTGAGGAAAATTATATAAAGAAATATAAAATTTGGAGGTATGAGGAAAAGGCGTAATTATCTTATATTCATTATTGTTGCTTTGATTTCTCTGGTTATTATATCCTCTGTATTTCTTTATTCCCATGGTAAAAA
>CAZTWM010000115.1:0-4330 GCA_964617935.1 uncultured Thermoplasmatales archaeon
TTCACCCAAAATTTTTATATCCCATGAATATAAAATGGCATGGAAATAAGGATGGATGGATGGAGATGCAATCTGACATTTGCATCCTCCCATTTTCTGGCGGATTATTCCAAATGCTCCCGCATCCATGGACATTCATATGCAGTCCATTTAGCCATGGAAGGAGATGCCGTAAATGGCATATTAATGGATTTCAGGGTAATAAAGGAAACAATAAGGGAAATAATAGATGAGATAGACCATCATGTTATCATACCCATGGAAGGAAAATTTGAGGTGAAAAGAGGTGAGGAGGTGGAGGTAAAATATGAGAATAAAAGATATGTATTTCCCGATGAGGACTGCATATTTCTCCCCATTTATTCTTCTTCTGCCGAGAATCTTGCCACATATATTCTTCATGAGTTTATCAAAAGAGCGGGGATTGAGAGTAAAGGCAATATAAGAAAGGTGGAAATCGGGGTTGATGAAGGACGTGGACAGGGAGCGTGGGCAAAATGGGAAAGGCAATCTGCCTGATTTCGGGCGGAATGGATAGTGCTGTGGCGGCAGCCATTGCAAGACATGAAGGCAATGAAATATATGCCCTTTCCTTCAATTATCATCAGCGAAATAATAAAGAACTCAAATCAGCAAGGAAAATAGCAGAATGGCTGGACGCAAGGGAGCATAAAATAATTGACGTGAATTTAAGAGAAATAGGAGGTTCAGCCCTTACAGATAACATAAAGGTGCCTGAGGAGGCGCAAGGCATTCCTCCCACCTATGTTCCAGCAAGGAATACCATATTCCTTTCCATTGCCCTTGCATATGGTGAGGTGGTGAACGCAGATTATATCTTCATTGGAGTTAATGCCGTTGACTATTCCGGCTATCCAGATTGCAGACCTGAATATATAGAGGCATTTCAGAAAATGGCAAATCTGGCATTGAAAAGAAGCATAGAAGGCAATCCGATAAAAATAAAAGCCCCCCTCCTATATCTATCAAAGGCAGAGATAGTGAAAAAAGGAGCCATGCTTGGTGTCCCCTTTGAAAAAACATGGAGTTGTTATCGGGAGAGCAACAAAGCATGCGGGAGATGCCCTTCATGCAAGCTCCGTCTGAAAGCCTTTGAAGAAGCAGGTTTGAGGGATCCAATTGAATATGAATAAGATTGCTGTAATGGCTGTGGTAGTAATGCTCTTTACTTTACCAGGATGTATAAAAAAGGAGGAAAAGCATCCGTCTTTTTTCAAAACAGATAATATAAGGATGGGCGACAGGATAACCTATGAAGTTATGGGAAAAATGATAGTGGAAAGGGAGGGAGGAGGTTATCTGATATATTATAGCAGTGGGGAGGAGAGTATAGAGATTAAAAAGGCAAGGGTGAAGGATGGCTTTGGAAATCAGATAGATGTTGTGGACTTCTATACATATCTGAGGGAAACTCCTTATAATTATACAGTGGAAAAAAAGGAGGATTTGCCAGTAAACATTGAAAAACATATATACAGGCTGCTGAAAAATAACGGCATAGGAGGGATTGTGAAAAGTATTACAATCCATCATGCCATAAACAGGGACAGGAACATAGAAATAAATTCCATGCCCATGAATGATATAATTGATTTCTTCCTGGAAAAGGAATTCAATGAAACCATGAGCAGCACTTTTTATTATCAGGGTATGAAATTTGAGTGGAAAGCATCATATGATAAACATGCTCATGCCCTCAGAATAGATGTGGAATCTGATACAAATGCAACATTTGCTTTATGGATAAAAAATGGATACCCATTACCATATAAAATTTCATTCTCCACAGATGATGGCACCAGATATAATGAATATAAATACATCCTCAGGAAATTTGAGAGAGGAAATGGAGAGATTCTCCACTTTGAGGATATACCGTATAACTCCACCCGTAATGTGGAATTTCATACATGGAAGGATTCAGGTGCCCCATGGAATGGTGAAGGAGGTAAATTTTCAATGAATATCCAGGTGGCAATGATACAGGCTGGCAACTATGAAGGATTGAAAAATTTCTTGGCAAATTATCCACATGCCCACATGGTTTATGCTGAGTACTGGAAAAGTAAAAACGAGGATGGATGGATTTTGCATTTTGGAGACAAAAATACAAAGGAAGATTATGTGCTGAATGTTTCAAGCACTGGTAGGGCTCCCATTCCCTCTAAAGAAATTTCCCCATATCTTGCCTATCCCGAGATTCCAAAGGATGTGGATGAGATAAGCGATACAATACTCAGCGTCGCCGATGCCCAGAAAATATTTGAAGAAAGAACAGAATTGCAGGGAAACTACACATTTGCCATTTCTTTCATTGAAGATTATTATCCCGATACTCCCTTTGATATATGGGAAGGAAACCTTAAGGAAAAGGAGATTTCTCTTCCTCCAACAGGAGCAAGGGGCGCCTGCACCATATATGGGCTTAAGGGGCTTGTATATGATTATTCCTTTGGATATCGCCTCCTGAAACTCTTGCCTCCTTTCATATTATTTGATGGTAAATTGAATGGTGAGAATGGATTGCTTACATATGTATATTCTGAGTCCTTAGGATGAAAATTAATGAAATATTTCATTCCATTCAGGGAGAAGGCTTTGATGCAGGCAGGCCAACCATATTTATAAGGCTGACAGGATGTAATTTAAGATGCAGTTATTGCGATACCACCTATGCCTTTTATGAAGGCAAGGAAATGGAGATAGAGGAGATAATGGAGGAGATAAAAAAATGGAGATGCAGACGTGTGTGTATAACGGGAGGAGAACCGCTTCTCCAGGAAGATGTTTATTCTCTGATTGATTCTCTTCTGGAGAAGGGTTATGATGTAAGTGTAGAAACCAATGGCTCCATTGATATAAGGAAACTTGTTGAAAGAAATGTTACCATAAAAATGGACTACAAACTACCTTCCTCAGGAATGAATGAAAAAATGCTGGAAGAGAACATTCATTGGTTGAGGGAAAAGGATGAGATAAAATTTGTGATAGGGAACAGGGAAGATTATGAGTATGCTCTGGGCATAATGAAAAGATATTCTCCAAAATGCCACATTGTTGTTCAGCCAGTATGGAATAAAATGGATGTAAAGAAGGTTGCTCAATGGATTCTTGATGATGGTATAGATGCCATACTCTCCCTCCAGATACACAAGATAATATGGGGTGAAGAGAGAGGGAAATGACACTCCCGTAAGGAATTTCTGGAAAATATGGATTAATGCAGATGCTATTTTAAACAATTATTTTCTCCAGTTATTGGCTGATAACAAATTTATTTGAGTAAAGGAGTATCATCAGAACAATTAAAAAAAGGAGTAAAAGCCATATCAGCATTGATTTCCATATTGTTTTCTTTGCCTTCCTTTTTTCCCACCATGTTCTTGGGGTTATGCCCTGTGCTATGAAGGTTATAACTCCTGCAAGGTTTATGCACACCACGTTTACCATGAATAAGAGAATGGCTCCGAGAGCATGATAAAACTGCATACTCCCTGCAAGCAGTCCCCCTGTCACCAGGGGAGGAAGCAAAGCGACAGCAACCATTACGCCCACCAGCGCCTGGGGCACGCCTTTGGTTACAGAAAGTGAGCCTGCTATGCCTGCAGAGAGAGCAAGAAGAATGTACATTAGGGTGATATTACTCCTAGATATAACATGATATGCATTTGCCTCCTCTTTCATAAACATTCCAAATATTATGCCTATGAAAAATGCGATTGCATAGCCTATGATACTGGTTATGACTGCTCTTTTTGCGAGATTTGATTCGGCAAGGGTGGTGGATAGGGCGAGGGCAATGTTGGGATTGAGGAGGGGGGCTATAACCATGGAACCTATAACTATGGCAACGTCATTATAAAGAATACCTATCGCCGCCACTATGGAAGCCAGTATCACCAGTGTTATATATGTCTTTGATAGAGAGGCAGATTCTGTTATATCCTGATATATTTCCTCAATGCTCCTCCTTTCTTTCTTCTCTTCTTTTTCTTCCTCTTTCTCCTCCTCTTCCATTCTGGGAACGGTTGCCTCAACAGGGATTATGAGCATTCTGTATTTTTCCTTGGAAAGATGTTTCTGCAGTTTTTCAATTACAGCATCTGCATCCTCGGCTGAGAGAATGATATCTGTTACATTATTCTTTCCCCTTTTTTCTTCTATAATATCAACCACGGGCACATCCTTCAAAAAATCTTTGATATGAGGAGATGAATGATATACTCGGAGGAGGCGAAGAGGCATCATGTTTAATGGAAAGGTTCTTAATTTAATTTTCCAAATGTTTTGGGGCGTAAACACCGATTTT
>CAZTWM010000116.1:0-4326 GCA_964617935.1 uncultured Thermoplasmatales archaeon
GTATCAATGCTTTGACATCCACCTTATCAGGAGTATCCCTCCGCGTATGATAATGATTGAGATATTCTTCCTTTCCATAGGGATTTATTCCCATTATACATGTTGTCTCTATGTCATGCCTGGCGAAGGTGGCAGCATCTGTTGCCCCTGCTCCAAGTGGTATTTTAATTTCATGGTATGGAATCTGCATACTTTCCATCACTTCCGCCATTTCCACGGCAATATTTTCTGAGAGAGGAACAATTCCATTCATATCTCGGGTAACAATGTATAGAGATTGGGGAGATACAATTGTTTCCATGTTGACCACTGCCACATTTTCTGAAAGGACTTCATCTCTATGCCTTTCTATATATGCCTGAGAACCTCTCAATCCGCTTTCTTCTGAACCAAATATGGCAATAACCACCTTGGTGTGGAGAGGAAACGTCTCCTTTTTTTCCCTCATCCTCCTCAGATATTCCCCCACGCCCATGGCAACCGATATTGCCGAAAGGTTATCTCCCGCTCCCGGAACCCCATTCCAAGTGGTAAAGAAAAAGAAGAGGATGGATGTGGGCATGCCAGGAAATAAAATAAGAAGAAAGGCGTAATAAAGAGTTTTATTCTCTCCAAAAAGAAGGGTGGCAAAATTTATGACAAAAAATGAAATTATAACAAAAATGGCAAGTTCAACAAGAATGGTGTGCCCTCTCTTCCCAAACCATCTTATGAAATTGAATTCAAAAGCAGAGTCAATATGACCGGAAAATACGAGTGTCTGCCTCACCTCCTTTAATGGATAGATGGTAGCAATCACATTATGAGATTTCTTTTTAGGAAAAAATGGATCAAGAAGGCGATAATAGAGTAAAAATTCACCCACAAACATTGCAATAATGAGAAGCAATAAAATGCTGCTTATAAGGGGGTAAATGAAATGGAAAATCAGGGAAAGAAAAAGCATGGGTGAGGCAATTTTTATCCATCCAAGAAAGGCGTGAGGAGCCACCTCAAATTCTTCTATTTTAACCTCATCAGCAAACTCCTTCATAATCTCTGCAGTTATGAAAGCAGCCCTTCTTTCCTCCTCAGAACCAGGTACTCTACTCCCCAGTTCACACATTCTTTTTATATAATCATGCATATATCTGCCATAATCTGCTCCATTTTCCAGATACATTTAACTTTCTTCCCTTCTTTTAACTTCTCTTGCAGGATTGCCCACATAAACCCCTCCCGCCTTCAGAACTCTGTTCTTGGGAACCACCGTATTTATACCCACCACCACATTGTCCTCTATAATAACGCCTGGCATGATTACAGCGCCGCCTCCTATTATGCAGTTATTTCCTATCTTAACCTTCTTTACCATCAATTTCTCTTCTGTTATATGCCCCAGAATCCATGAATAGCCTCCTATGAGAGTCTGTTCCCCTATCTCGACCGCATAGGGGTCATGTATGATTTCACTACCTGCCAGAACACTGCTTTTCCCCATTTTTAATCCAACCAGTTTGAGAAATCTTATTCTTAATGGGAGGAGAGGCAAAAAGCCAACGATTTTAAGGGAGGTGCGATACAGGATGAAGAAAAGGATATATCTGAAGAAATTTTTGTCCTTTATGGATATGTCATGAACTCCTTCCTCCACCTTTAAATTCATACCTTTTATGAAAAGTGCGGGTATGAATGTCTCCAGAATTATGAAAAGGAAGAGTTCCAGAGTGAGCAGGAAGGTGAAAAGGAGGGCATGAAAAATGTTGCTCAGGTTTAAGAATCTGGTTAGAAATATGATGGAATAAACCACTGGGAAGGCAGCTATGCTCCATGCTATAATTGGTATTAAAAGGAGAAGGAAAGCCCTTCCTATGGAAAGGAGAGAGAAATCATATTTATTCATTCCTCCTCTGTATCCATTCCTATATCTTGCCTTTGAATCAGACATCATATCCCCATTTATCTATGGTATAACTCCAGTAATTGTATATTTTTTCTTTCAATTCCTCATCAAATTTATAGACATGGGGCTTGATTTTTGATTGCGATGCTATATATTCCTTAAAAATTTCTTTATGCTCTTCAAATCCTGGAAGGGAGAGTTCCTCATGTATCCTTTTTATTTCTTCAAAAGGATGGGAAATAAAGTCCTCATATCTCACCTCAGTTATGTCTCCCTCTGGTATTAATTCCTTTTCCCTAAAATATTTTTTCATCATCTGGAGATATAATTTTGCCATTTCTCTCTCAATAGTTTCATCATCCTTTGGTTTCTGAATGCAATATAATGACATCTCCGCCTCAATATCTCTTTTCATTGACATAAAAACATGATATGGATTGCGATATATGTGAATGAATTTGGCATCGGGAAACATTTCAAGAAGAAGTTTTATCCTTCCCGTATTGGCGGGATTTTTCAGCAGAAGTTGTTTCCCTGGATTCAAAAATGCAATTTTCTTCAAATAATAAAGATAAACTCTCTTCCATTCATTTATCACCCTCTCCGACACATCCTCCATGCATACAAATCTGTAATAAAATTCCATTTTACGGGGAAAACACCACCCATTATAAAATGAATATGGGCAAAGATTTCCCATGGCGTATTCCTCCTCCTGCGGGAGGTCGGCGCCCAGGGGAACATTGTCTTCAGGTCTTGTGGGAGGAAGGGATGCTTCCACAATGGGCTTTATCAACTTTTCAAATCTTATGAAAATGGCGGGAACCACAGTCTGAAATGTGGTGGGATAAGCAAAATTTCTGTTCTGGGAAAGAAGGTTGTGAAGATAGGTTGTTCCACTCCTCCAGTGTCCTATGATGAATAAAGGATGTTTTTCTATGGGTGTGTTTTTCACTTTTTTATCAAACCTTATCTTTTCCCATACATTCAAGGGAGACATCACCCCACTTAAAAATAGAGAATATAATGCTCTTGGAATTCCTATGGCATCCACCCTGAAATGATTCTGGGCAAAGAGGCGAAGCAGGTTTGTGAATGTTGAACCGGGCAGGGGAGTGAAATTTATCTCAAAAGGGTCTATCTCCATTTTATTACCACCTCATACATAATGCATGGATGATAAATGTGTTTTTGCATATAATATTATTGTTTCAAATGGAGAATATTATAAATTATTGTAACATTAACATCATGAAAGAAAGGGCATGGATTCTTTTGTCTCGGGTGCTGGAGGCAATTCTTTTCATAATGGGGATATGGAGTATATGGAAGGGGGACTGGTTGTGGGTTTTTGCATGCTTTTTCGGTTTTTTCCTTTCCATTTCACCTGTGATACTAAAAAGAAATTTAAAATTCTCAGTTCACTGGCTGATAGAACTTCTGCTGGTTTTTGCCATCTCCCTCCACGTATGGGGAGGCGTGCTCCATCTCTATTCCCTTCCTTTCTATGATAAAATAGCCCATTTTCTTGCATCAGCCATAGTGGCTTTTTTTGCACTCATAGCAGTTTATATCCTGGATGTTTTTTCACCCCGCATTCATATGGATTTGGTGATGATAGGTTTCTTCATAGCCATATTTACCATAGCCATGGGAGGAATGTGGGAAATTGCAGAATTTATATCAGACCAGATTTTTTCAGGTGGCAAGCCGGTGGCTCAGGTGAGTTTAAATAATACCATGCTTGACCTCATCGCAGATGCTGCTGCAGGTATTTTGATGGGAATAGTTGGGACAATAGGAATAAGGAGGGGGGAATTCAAAGACATTCTTCTTCAGTTCGGCGGAGAAGCGAGGAAATTGAACACAAGATTTCTAAATGCAAGAAACAGGGCAATAGAATCTCTGAGAAAAGCAATAATGGAAGGAAAGGTGGATGCCAAGGCAATTCCTATCGTGAAAAAAATAAATTCTATATCTGACTATTTCACCACCAGCAGTTGCTCGGGGAGAATAGCAGTAATGGAAATGCCTTCCTTTGGAAGAAAAAGAAAGGCAAAATTTCTTGGCAAATGGCATGGGAAAGTGAGTGTTAATGAAGTTAAAAAAGCGCTGGAAAAAAGAGGAAATGGTGAGATATGGTTTTTGGTTCAATCCCCAATTTTTCATGTTGCCTCCATATCCATGGAAAATGCAAAAAAATTGCTCAATATAGCCAATCAGAGTGGTTTCAAATACTCCACCATTAAGTCCATAAATGGAAAAATAATGGTGGAAATACTTGGAACTGAGAGGATAGATGCTCCTCTGGGGGTAAATGGAAGGATATATGGGGGGGAGGAATATGTTGAAGTGCTGGTGGAAATAGCAAATAAAATGATGGAGAGGATGGAAAGGAATATGAAAAGGCTGGAAAAGAATCTGGAAATGTTGAGGATGAGTGC
>CAZTWM010000117.1:0-4310 GCA_964617935.1 uncultured Thermoplasmatales archaeon
CTAAAACTCCACAAAGTTTATATCTGTGCAAGGAATTAAACAGGGATAAAATGGTAGAGTATGAAATTATAGAGGCGAAGGAAATACCCTTTGGAAGGAACAATTTTATAGAGGTTGCAAGGAAGAAGGCAATAAGCGAGGAAGGAGAGAACGAGTTCATCTCCATTTCCAGGGGATATTATCTGGAGGATGGAAGTAAAAAATGGAAGGCATCCATAGCCCTTCCAAAGGAACAGGATAAAAGAGAGGAAATTGCGGAATTGATAAAGAATTTATGATTTGCCTGGGAATCGAAGGAACAGCCCATACAATTGGCATAGGGATTGTGGAGAAAAAGGGAAATAAATGCAACATCCTTGCCAATCTATCAAGAATGTATGTTCCTGAAAAAGGAGGTATACATCCAAGAGAGGCAGCAAACCATCATGCCAAAAATTTTCCCACCCTTCTTAAGGAAACTCTGGAAAAGAGCGGTGTTGAAAAGGATGAAATAGATTTGATTTCTTTTTCCATGGGACCTGGACTTGGTCCCTGCCTTAGAACCGCCGCCACCGCAGCAAGAACACTTTCGTTGATGCTTGATTTGCCCATAATTGGGGTTAACCACTGCATAGCACATCTGGAAATAGGGAGGGCATTAACAGGATGCCATGACCCGGTTCTCCTTTACGTTTCTGGAGGAAATACACAGGTGATTGCATTTATGGAAGGAAAATATAGGGTTTTTGGTGAAACACTGGATATCGGCATTGGAAATTGTATAGATAAATTTGGAAGAGAAATAGGACTGGGATTTCCAGCAGGACCAAAGATAGAAAAAATGGCGGAGAAGGGAGAAAAATATGTGGAACTCCCCTATTCTGTTAAAGGAATGGATGTATCCTTCTCGGGCATTCTCACAGCCTGTATTAACCTCATAGGAAAGGAAAAAAAAGAAGATTTATGCTATTCCCTCCAGGAAACCTGTTTCAGCATGCTGGCGGAGGTGGCGGAAAGGGCGATGGCTCATACTGAAAAGGAGGAAATTTTGCTTGGAGGAGGAGTGGCATGCAACAAAAGACTGCAGGAAATGATAGGGGTAATGGCTGAGGAAAGAGGAGGAAAATTCTTTGTTCCCCCTGCAGAGTTTCTGGTGGATAATGGAGCCATGATTGCCTGGACTGGGTTGCTTATGTATGAGAGCGGGGTGAGAATGAATATTGAGGAAACAAAAGTTAGACAGAACTACAGAACAGATGAGGTGGAGATAAAATGGAGATAATAAAGAGGGGGGCGGAGGCGGAAATTTATTTGTCTGAGTGGCATGGGAGAGATGTTGTGGTGAAAAGGAGGGTAAAAAAGGGTTACAGAATAAGGGAAATAGACGAAAGAATAAGAGAGACGAGAACCAAAAAGGAGGCAATTTTGATGATATCGGCAAGAAAAGCAGGAGTGAGTGTGCCCATCATATATGATATAAGACTGAATGAAAAGGAAATTGTAATGCAATATCTGAAAGGGGAAAGGATAAAGGATGTAATTGATTATAAAAACGAAGGATGGCAGAGAAAAATATGTGGAGAGATCGGGAGGAATATAGCAAAACTTCACTCCGAAGGCATAATACATGGAGATATAACAACATCCAATATGATATGGATGAATGGGAAACTTTATTTCATTGACTTTGGTCTGGGAATGAGGAGTAAGGAAAATGAAAGCAGAGGTGTTGACCTGCACCTTCTCATGGAAGCATTTAATGCCGCACACAAAAATGGAAAATTTTTCCAGTGGGTGATGGAGGCATATGAAAAAAATTTTGAGGAGAGTGAAGAAGTCAAGAGAAAGGTGGAGGAGATAAAAAGACGTGGAAGATATATGAGAAAGGTGACATGATGTATTTCATAACTGGAAACAGACATAAATATGAAGAAATAAAAAGGATTATTGGAAAGGATTTTGAAATGCTTTCCATCCCATACCCCGAAATACAGGCAGATACACTGGAAGAGGTTGCTGAATATGGAATTGAGTACCTTAAAAACAGGGTTAATGGGAATTTTTTTCTGGAAGATTCGGGATTGTTTATAGAATCCTTAAAAGGTTTTCCAGGTGTTTACTCTTCCTATGTTTTCAGAACCATTGGAAATGAAGGCATAATCAGGTTAATGGAAGGGAAAAAAAGGAGGGCAACCTTTGTTTCTGTAATAGGATATTATGATGGAGATATCCACATCTTCAGAGGAGAATGCAGGGGAGAAATTTCTCTGGAAATTAAAGGAAAAGAGGGATTTGGCTATGACCCCATTTTTATTCCAGAAGGAGAGAAAAGAACCTTTGGAGAAATGAAAATGGAGGAGAAAAATAGATATTCCCATAGAGGGAGGGCAGCAAGAAATTTCAAAAATTTTCTGGAAGGATAGGCTATCTCAGCCCTATTTTCTTCTTTATTTCCTCCACGTCCTTCTCTATTTTTTCCATCTTTTCCATCATTTCATTTCTGGCAAGTATTGAAATGCTGTATCTTTTTAATTCCCTGAATGACATGCTTCTGACTGGGAAAAATCCTTTTCGTGAAATTTCCCCCAGTTTTTTCATCATCTCTTCCTCCTCCATTTTCAATTTTTTTGCAGCCTGTGAAAAATTATCAGATTTTGCAATGGCTTTCATGATTTTTCTGGTTTTTTTATCCAGTTTAAAAACAGGAATAAAACCATATTCTTCCATCACCTCTTCCATGCATTTTTTTACTATTCCCTCCAGTTCCTCCGGCTCAAGCAGGAGATGATATTCACTGATTTCCATAACTTCCACGCCCAGCTGTTTCGCCGCCTCCATGCTTGCCTCGTCCATTTTCTTGCATATGAGCATTGGCTTATATCCTGCAAGTTTTGCATTTGCATACGCCTGGCGTATTGCTGTCAGATTTGCCTTTCCCGACTTGACTTCCACCGCATATTTTCGCCCATCTTTTTCAGCAACGATATCCACCTCCGCAATATTCTCTCCCCCTGAACTTATTTTGTAGTTTGTGGCAACTATGGAAAATCCCCTGCTTTCAAGCATTCTTCTTGCTATCCTTTCAGCAGATATACCTCTTCTTTTTCCCGTATAATCGCCCCTTAATTATTGCGAAGGAGGATAAATGTTTTATGTCTTCATTATAAACCCCAGCAAGGGACAAGGTTGAAAAGAAAATTTACCTCTATCAAAATCCTGCTGATGAATACAATTTCATGGATGACACACCAAAACTATCGTTTTCGTTTAATGTATATTGCAACAATTACAATAGCAGATATAATTCCTGCAATTCCAAGGTAAAGAATGGTATTATCCTCTCCTTTTTCTGAGTAAAATTTCTCCATCTCCTCCTTTACTTTTTCGGTGAGAATCATGTAACTCTGATTCCATCTCGTGCCCTCCTCATCTCCATAACCCCTCACCCATATTTCAAAGGAGGAAACGTTGGCAAGGGTGCTTTCATTAATACCCATCTTCTCCTTCTCCACATACACAACATTATAAAATTTCCATTTCTGCCATGTCCCATTTACAGGCATGAAAATGAGAGGCTCTTTACCCGTTATATTTAATGGACCCGGAATGAAGTTTCCATTGTAATTGGTGGAACCATTTTTATAAACAGTTACAAATGCTATACCACAATGATGAACATTGGGCGATGCTCTTCCATTCGCCTGTATCATGATTCTCGCTACTCCATTACTTTTATTAATGGAAAAGGTAGCATTGTCGATGGTAACCCATATACTTAAATCAGTTGGTTTTTCATCTGCAGGAGAATAGGCAGAAATATATGGAAAGAGAAGAGAAAGGGAGACGAGGAAAAGGAAAAGATATTTCATGGGCTGCATCTCCTTATGGTACTTCATCTTCTGATTGATATACATACAGGTCATTGAGTTCCAGTTTTTCCACATTACCCACCCTGTCAATACTGTAGAATTCTATCTCATATTTTCCATACCCCGCTATACTGTAGAAATTGATTTTCTCCCCGTGATATTCCTTAAAATCGAAGAGGAGATGCCATTTACCCGTATCCTCATCCATATCCCAGATTCTATAGTATGTATGGTTCACTCCAGATGCTCCTGGTATTGGATAATCCACTGCTTTAAGGGTAACGTTTGTGGTGGGTGGTATGTAATGGAGAATGTAAATATTCCATACAGAAACATTGTAAACCGTTCCATGAAAAACTTTTCTTGTGTGGGGTGGCTCAGTGTCATTTATAACCTGTGTATATTCGTCATCTTCATCATACAAGCCCTCATGGCATGTCACATTCACATAGTTGTGAAGTG